>CAYYGQ010000102.1:0-7077 GCA_964471485.1 uncultured Sandaracinobacter sp.
CCGATCCCGGCGCCCTCGAACAACTGGCGGCGCGCGCCGAACTTCTGGCCAAAAGGCTTGAGGATGCCGCCAGCGCCTCCTAGATTGGCGGCGGCGGGTTCTGCCCGATGCGCGCCATCAAGCATCCCTGAGGCGATAGAAATCCAATCGGGGGCTGTCCCTGCCTGGCTCCTGGGCCAGACCATATGGCTCCCACCTGACGTTCTGGCGTCAGTGGATCTTCAGGCAAACGGTCAGGGCGGTCCCGCCACCCGCCGGCAGCACGAGAAGCTCGGATGACCACGGCCCGACCCCCGGCCATGCAGGAGCGAAAGACGCTGCGCGCCGCGGCGCGCCAGCGCCGGCGCCAGTTTCTGACGACGATCTCCACAGCGGAACGCGCCGATCTGGAGCGGGAACTTGCCCGGCAGCTGCTGCCGCATCTCGGCCCGCCGGGCATTCTCGGCAGCCATGTTGCCGTCGGCGACGAAATCGGGCCTGAAGCGCTGGAACGGGCCGCCATGGCGCTTGGCTGGCGCCTTTCTTGGCCACGGGTGACGGATGGCCCGCTCGACTATCATCTGGCGACGCGCGGCGAACTTCGCCCCGGCGCGCTGCGAATCCCCGAACCGGCGCCCGGCCTCCCGTCCGTTCGCCCCGACGTGCTGCTGGTGCCGCTGCTGGCCGCCGACACCGATGGCAACCGCCTTGGCCAGGGCGGCGGCCATTACGACCGCACGCTGGCGGCGCTGCGCGCCTCGGGGCCGCTGCTTGCCATCGGCGTCGCCTTCGATGTGCAACTGCAAGCGGCGGTGCCCACCCAGCACTGGGATCAGCCGCTGGACGCCATCGCCACCCCTTCCGCCTTTCACCTCTGCGCCCACCACGCTAGACGGACGCCATGACTCCTTCCCTCAGACGGCCGCTCGGAATTCTCGCCATTTTCCTTGGCCTCCTTGTCTATGCGGTGCTGGCGGTGCTGCTGCTGGCGCCGGTTTCCAGCCTGCACCCACTGTTGCAGATGCCGATCTGGGCCTTTCTCGGCATCGCCTGGGTGCTGCCGCTGAAGCCGGTGCTGTTCTGGATCGAGACCGGGCGGTGGAAACGATGAGAACGCCCGCCGACGCCTGCCGCACCATGGCCGAAGTGCGCGCCTCGATCGACCTCCTCGACCGCGAACTGGTGGAGCTGCTGGCGGAACGATTCCGCTTCATGGACGCCGCCGCCCGAATCAAGCGCAACCGCCACGAAGTGCGCGACGAGCCGAGAAAGCGCGAAGTGATCGACAACGCCGCCGCCCACGCCGAAGCGCTGGGCCTGCCGGCCGCCGCCATTGAATCCTTGTGGGAAATCCTGGTCGAGGCGTCGATCGCCTATGAATTGCAGGGCTTCGACCGCCAGCGCACCCTTCCATAAGCCGGGCCTGAACCGGGCGCAAACCGGGGCGCTGAACCTTCCAGAGTGGCGCGAGCGACGGGACTTGAACCCGCGACCTCCGGCGTGACAGGCCGGCACTCTAACCAACTGAGCTACGCCCGCGCACTCTGGAAGGCGGGGCTTTATGCGGCACCTCCCGGCCTGTCAACAGCCGGCGGGGGTTCGGCTGCGACTTCCGCGCCCTTGTGCCGGAGGAGCCCACATGGCACCAACCGGCCATGAGCGATTTCGACCAGCAGCAACGGGCGGCGGAGCAGTGGTTCCAAAGCCTGCGCGACCGCATCACCGCCGAGTTCGAGAAGATCGAGCAGGAAGGCGCCGCCCTCCCCGCCCTGCCGAACGCGCCGGCTGGCCCCGGCCGATTCGTCTTCACCCCCTGGGACCGCGCCGACCACAGCGGCGCGCCGGGCGGCGGCGGCACCATGGGGCTGATGAAGGGCCGCGTCTTCGAGAAGGTCGGCGTCAACGTCTCGACCGTCCACGGCATGTTCAACCCGGAATTCGCCAAATCGATTCCGGGCGCCGACGAGGATCCGCGCTTTTTCGCCACCGGAATCAGCCTCGTCGCCCATATGGCCAATCCCAGGGTGCCGGCCGTCCACATGAACACCCGCTTCCTCGTTACGAAAAAGCGCTGGTTCGGCGGCGGCGCCGACCTCAACCCGGCGCTTCCCCGCGACGACGACACGCAGGATTTCCGCGACGCCTTCAAGGCCGCCTGCGACCGCCACGACGCCGATTTCTGGCCACGGCACAGCGCATGGTGCGACGAATATTTCTGGATCAGGCACCGCAACCGGGCGCGCGGCGTCGGCGGCCTGTTCTACGACTGGCTGGCGGCCGACGACGAGGGCGAATTCGACCGGCATTTCGCCTATACCAGGGATGTCGGCGAAACCTTCCTCGCCACCTTCCCGGCCATCGTCCGCCGCCGCATGGCCGAACCCTGGAACGCCGCCGACCGCCACGAACTGCTGAAATACCGCGGCCTCTACGCCGAATTCAATCTGGTCTACGATCGCGGCACCACCTTCGGCCTCAAGACCGGCGGCAACACCGACGCCATCCTGATGTCGCTGCCCCCGGAAACCGTCTGGGAATAGCTGATGGAGCCGCTGGTCCTCGCCATTGATTCGGGCACCGGCTCGACAAGGGCGCTGGCCTTCGATCTTGCCGGGCGGCTGGTCGATTCGGCCCGGGCGGAACTGGCGCCGCAATTCCCGCAACCCGGCTGGGTGGAGCAGGACGCCGCCGACATCTGGCGGAAAACCCTCGTCGTCGCCGGCACGCTGCTGCAACGGCGGCGCGTCGCCGCCATCGGCCTTGCCAACCAGCGCGAAACCATCGTCTTCTGGAGCAGGAACAGCGGCGAGCCGCTGGCGCCGGCCATCGTCTGGCAGGACCGCCGCACCGCCGACTATTGCGACCGATTGCGCGCCGACGGCCACGAACCGCTGCTGCAACGGAAAACCGGCCTGGTCGTCGATCCCTATTTTTCCGCAAGCAAGATCCGCTGGGCGCTCGATCATTGGCCCGACGTGCGGGCGGCGGCCGATCGCGGCGACCTTGCCGTCGGCACCATCGACAGCTGGATCCTCTGCAAGCTCTCGGGCGTCCACCTCACCGACGCCAGCAATGCGTCGCGCACCCAGTTGATGGACCTGCACAAGGCCGAATGGTCGACAGAGCTGCTCGATCTGTTCGGCATCCCGGGGGCCATTCTGCCGGCGATTGCGCCGACCGCCGGGCTGCTCGCCGAAACCCGCCTGTTCGGGCCGCCCGTGCCGATCACCGGCATGGCCGGCGACCAGCAGGCCGCCACCATCGGCCAGGGCTGCCTTGAACGGGGGCAGGCGAAATGCACCTATGGCACCGGCCTGTTCCTGCTTGGCAACGCCGGCGGCGCGCCGCCCAAAAGCGGTAACCGCCTGCTCGCCACCTTCCTGGCCTCGTCGCCCCAATGCTACGCGCTCGAAGGCTCGGCGTTCGTCGGCGGCAGCGCCGTCCAGTGGCTGCGCGACCGGCTGCGCCTGATCGCCCACGCCGACGACACCGAAGCGCTGGCCCGCTCGGTGCCCGACAGCGGCGGCGTCACCTTCGTTCCCGCCTTCAACGGCCTTGGCGCCCCCTGGTGGGAAGCGCGCGCCCGCGGCACCCTCGCCGGTCTCAGCGGCGGCACCGGCATCGCCCACATCGTCCGCGCCACGCTCGAAGCCATGGGCCAGCAGACCGCCGACCTGCTGGAAGCCTTCCGCGCCGACGGCGTGGCCCCGGAAACCCTGCGGATCGACGGCGGCATGGTGAAGAACCAGTGGCTTTGCCAGGACATCGCCGACAGTTGCGGCCTTGTCGTCGAGCGGCCGGCCAACATCGAAACCACGGCGCTTGGGGCGGCGATGCTGGCGGCCGTCGGCATCGGCCTGTTCCCTGGCCTGCAACAGGCGGCCGCCGCCATGGCGCACACCGGCCGACGGTTCGAGCCAATGCTTGCCGAAGACGCCCGGCAACGCCGCCGCGCCAACTGGAAACGCGCCATTGCCCAGACAAGGGCCGGAATCGAACCTCAGGCCGGCGAGAGCGGATAGCTCGCCAGCGGCGCATAATGGCTGCCGCCGTTGCCCATGCGGCTTTCGACGAGATGAAACTCGGAAACCGCGAAGGCAAGCGGCGGGATTCGCGTGTCCTCCAACCAGCGGCGGAGCGTATCGCGCGGGGCGCCGGCGCGCGGAAAGCGCGCCAGGGTGATGTGCGGCAGGAAGCGCCTGGAATCAATGGAAACAGCCGCGCCACGAAGCGCCTGGCGGATGCTCGCTGCCAGATGAATCAAGGCTTTCCGACCGGATGTTCCCACAATATCTTCAACCGCAAGCCACAAGGTCGACGCCCGGTCGGCGCGGCCGGCGTCGAAGCTGCCGAGCGCGCCCAGCCGCGCTTCGAACGCGGGCTGGCGCACGCTGGCCAGCGCCTCCATCGCCGCCGCCACGGCATGGCGGTCGGCCTCGCCGATGAAGGCCAGGGTCAGGTGCAACTGGTTGTCGTTCTGCCAGCGTGCTTCCGGCACGCCGCCCATCGCCGCCAGCAAGGCCGACCGCACCTCGGCGGGCGGCCGCAACGCCACGAACAGCCGTTTCATGGCGCCGCCTTCAGCAGGCGCTCCACCAGCGGCGCCACGTTTCGCGCCATCAGCCGGGCGCCGGCGGCGTTCGGATGCATTCCATCGGCAAGCTGCAAGGCCGGATTGCCGGTCACGCCTTCGGTGAAGAACGGATAGAGCTGAAGTTTATACTCTTTGGCAAGCGATGGATAGATGGCATTGAATTCCCTGGCATAGACCGCCCCCATATTGGGCGCCGCCAGCATGCCCGCCAGCAGGATGGGAATGCCCCGCTTCTGAAATTCCCCGATCATGGCCGCAAGATTGGCCTTTGCCTGCGCCGGCGGCTGGCCGCGCAGCATGTCGTTGGCGCCAAGGGCGAGGATCACCAGATCGGGCTTTTCCGGCAGGCTTTGCAGCACCCAGGAAAGCCGCGCCCTGCCCTGCGCCGTGGTGTCGCCCGATACGCCGGCGTTGTGCACGGTCGCGTCCAGCCCCCGCCGGCGCAATTCCGCCTGCAATTGCGGCGCGAACCCCTCGCCGGGCCGCAACTGGTAGCCGGCGGTCAGGCTGTCGCCATAGGCCAGCACCAGCCGCCCCCCGGCCGCGGCGGCCGGCGCCGCAAACGACAGCAGCGACAGCAACAACAGGGCAAGGTAGACAAATGGCGCGAACAGGCCATATCGGCGATGCTGAAAGACCAAGGGAGACTCCATGCCGACGAAAGCTCAGGGCGATATGGTGGTTTCGGCGCGCAATGTCACGCTGCGCCTCGGGCAGGGCATGGCCGAAGTGGAAATCCTCAAGGGAATCGACCTCGATGTCGGCGCCGGCGAGCGCCTTGCCATTCTCGGGCCGTCGGGCAGCGGCAAATCCAGCCTGATGGCCTGCCTGTCCGGCCTCGAACCCGCCACCTCCGGCGCCATCGAAGTGGCCGGAGAACGGCTCGACGGCCGGTCGGAAGACGCGCTGGCGCGGATGCGCCTCGGCCGCGTCGGCATCGTGTTGCAGGAATTCCACCTGATCCCGACCATGACGGCGATCGAGAATGTCGCCGTGCCGCTGGAGCTGGCCGGCCGGGCCGACGCCTTCGACGTGGCGGCGCTCGAATTGCAGGCGGTCGGGGTCGGCCATCGCACCGGCCATTATCCGGCCCAGCTGTCGGGCGGCGAGCAGCAGCGGGTGGCGCTGGCGCGCGCCCTCGCCCCGCGCCCGGCGCTGCTGTTCGCCGACGAGCCGACCGGCAATCTCGACACCGCCACCAGCGAGGCGGTGATGGACCTGTTGTTCCGCCGCCTCGACGAGACGGCCGCCACCCTCATCCTCATCACCCACGACCGCGACCTGGCGCGGCGCTGCTCGCGCATCATCCACATGCAGGACGGCCGCATCCACTCGGACGAGCTGCTGCCGGCATGAGCCTCCCTGCCTCCGGCATGAGCCGCCCCACCTCCGGCTGGAGCCTGGCCGCCCGCCTTGCCCGGCGCGAGGCGCGCGGCGGCCTCGGCGCGCTCAGGCTGCTGTTCGTCTGCCTGCTGCTCGGCGTTTTCGCCATGGCCGGGGTCGGCAGCCTTTCCACGTCGATCACCGCCAGCATCGCCGCGCAGGGGCGGCAGATTCTGGGCGGCGATCTCGAAGCGCGCTTTTCCCAGCGGGCGCCGTCGGCGGAAGAATTGCTGGCCTTGCAATCGCATGCCACGGAAACTTCAGAAACCGTGCGAATGCGCGCCATGGTGCGCGGCGAAAGCGGCGCCGCCGCCGGCCGGCAGCTGCTCGGCGAACTGAAGGCGGTGGACGGGCATTGGCCGCTCTACGGCGAGGCGGAGCTTCAGGGCGGCGGCGGCAACGCCGCCGTGCAGCGGGCGCTGCAAACGGGGGCGGTGGTGGCCGAGGCCCTGGCCGAGCAACTGGGGCTGAAGCCCGGCGACGAGATTTCCCTCGGCGAGGCCAGCCTGCCCGTCGCCGCCGTGCTGACGGCGGAACCGGACCGGGCGAGCGAAGGCTTCACCTTCGGCCCGACGGTGCTGATCTCCACCGACCGGCTGGAGGCAACCGCCCTGGTGCAGCCGGGCAGCCTCTATCAGCAAAATGTGCGGGTGAAGCTGCCGGAAGGCGCCGACCCGGCGGCGGCGATCGAGCAGTTGAAGGGGCAGTTCCCCGACGCCGGCTGGCGCCTTGCCAGCCGCGACAACGCCGCCCCCGGAGTCCGCCGCTTCGTCGGCCGGCTGGGGCAGTTTCTGATGCTGGTCAGCCTGGCCTCGCTGGCCATCGCCGGAATCGGCGTCGGCAACGGCGTCGACAGCTATCTCGAAGGCAAGGCGGCGACCATTGCTACCCTGAAGGCGCTCGGCGCGCCGACGGCGGCGATCCGCCGCGTCTATCTGCTGCTGGTGGGCGCGGTGGCGCTGCTGGCCGCCATCGCCGGCGCCGCCCTCGGCGCCATCGTTCCCTATGCGGCGATCGCCGCCGCCGGCCACCTGCTGCCGGTGGCGGTGGCCCCCGCCATCCACGCGGCGCCGCTGCTGCTGGCCATCGTCTTCGGACTGCTGATCGCCCTCGCCTTCGCC
>CAYYGQ010000103.1:0-7068 GCA_964471485.1 uncultured Sandaracinobacter sp.
GTCGCGGATATGGGTGAAGGCGCCGGTATAGGTGGCCGGGTTCGATCGCGGCGTCCGCCCGATCGGCGACTGGTCGATGTCGATCACCTTGTCGAGCGCCTCCAGGCCCAGAATCGAATCGTGCGGCCCGGCGTGAAGGCGGGCGCCGTTCAGCAGCGCGGCGGCGGCCGGATAAAGCGTGTCGATGATAAGGCTCGATTTCCCCGACCCGGAAACGCCGGTGACGGCGGTGAGGGTGCCGAGCGGAATGGAGACGTCGATGTGGCGGAGGTTGTTGGCGCTCGCCCCCTTGATGGTAAGCGTCTGGCCGTTGCCGTGGCGGCGTTCGGCCGGCACGTCGATGCTCCGCCGCCCGGACAGATAGGCGCCGGTCAGGCTGTCGGGGCTTTCAAGGATGTCGGCCAGCGTTCCTTGCGCCACGATCCGCCCGCCCTTTTCGCCGGCGCCCGGTCCCATGTCGACGATATGGTCGGCCGAACGGATGGCGTCCTCGTCATGCTCGACGACGAGGACGCTATTGCCAAGATCGCGCAGGCGCTTCAGCGTTTCCAGCAGGCGGTCGTTGTCGCGCTGGTGAAGGCCGATGGAGGGTTCGTCCAGCACATAGAGCACGCCGGAGAGGCCGCTGCCGATCTGCGACGCCAGGCGGATGCGCTGGCTTTCGCCGCCGGAAAGCGTGCCCGACGCCCGGTCGAGCGACAGATAGCCGAGGCCGACGTTCACCAGGAAGCCCAGGCGGTCGTTGATTTCCTTGAGGATGCGCCGGGCGATCTCCTGCTGTTTTTGCGGCAGCTTCTCGGGCAAGGCGCCGAACCAGCGGGCGGCGTCGGTGACGGCGCGGGCGGTTGCGGCGCTGATATGCTCGCCGCCGATCTTAACGGCGAGCGCCTCGGGGCGAAGGCGGGCGCCATGGCAGGCCTCGCAAGGCGCGCTTTGCTGGTAGCGGGCCAGTTCGTCGCGCATCCAGCTCGATTCGGTCGAAGCCAGGCGCTTGTCGAGATTGGCGATCACCCCTTCGAAGGGCTTCGTCACTTCATAGCGTTTGCGGCCGTCCTCGAAGACCAGCGGGATGGCCTTGCCGGCCGTGCCGTGGAGGATGACCTGTTGCGTCGCTTCCGGCAGCTTCTCGAACGGCTGCTCCATGGTGCCGCCGAAGGCCGCCACCACCGAGGACAGCACTTGCAGATAATAGGGCGAGGGCGGCGAGGATTTCGCCCAGGGGACGACGGCGCCGGCCTTCAGCGACAGCCGGCGGTTGGGGACGATGAGGTCGGGGGCGAAGAACAGTTTCTCGCCGAGGCCGTTGCAGGCGGGGCAGGCGCCTTGCGGGGCGTTGAAGGAAAACAGGCGCGGTTCGATTTCGGGGATGGTGAAGCCCGACACCGGGCAGGCGAATTTCTCGGAAAAAACGATGGAGTCGCCGCCGTCGGCCGGTTCGACGACGGCGATGCCGTCGGCCAGCTGCAACGCCGTCTCGAAGCTTTCAGCCAGGCGCTGGGCGATGTCGGGCCGCACCACCAGGCGGTCGACCACCACGTCGATGTCGTGCTTCAGCTTGCGGTCGAGGGCGGGCGCTTCCTCGATGTCGTGGATGGTGCCGTCGACGCGAAGGCGCTGGAAGCCGGCTTTACGCCATTCGGCGATTTCGCGGCGATATTCGCCCTTCCGCCCGCGCACCACGGGCGCCAGCAGCAGCAGCCGCGTGCCTTCCGGCAGGGCCAGCACGCGGTCGACCATCTCGGACACCGTCTGCGCGGTGATGGGAAGGCCGGTGGCCGGGCTGTAGGGCACGCCGACCCGCGCCCACAAAAGCCGCATATAATCATAGATTTCGGTGACGGTGCCGACCGTCGAGCGCGGGTTCCGGCTGGTGGTCTTCTGCTCGATGGAAATGGCCGGCGACAGGCCGTCGATCTGGTCGACATCGGGCTTTTCCATCAGTTCCAGAAACTGGCGGGCGTAGGCGCTAAGCGATTCGACATAGCGGCGCTGGCCCTCGGCATAGATGGTGTCGAAGGCGAGGCTGGACTTGCCGCTGCCGGAAAGGCCGGTGAGGACGACCAGCCGGTCGCGCGGCAGGTCGATGTCGAGATTCTTCAGATTATGCTCGCGGGCGCCGCGAATGGAGATGGTGGTCAGCACGGCGTCGCTATTGCGCCATTTCGCCGTGCTCGGGAAGCCCCGTCCAGTCTGTCCAGTCCGTCCATGCCCATTCATGCCGGATGGTTTACATGCCGGGGTTTGACATCGGGGGGTGCGATGAAGCAACCATGGCGCGATGGAGATCGCCAAGATTTTCCGCATGCCCGAATGGGCGGCCTTTACCGAAACCGGGCATTTCGCCGGCTCGGCCGACGATCTCGGCGACGGCTTCATCCACCTGTCCACCGGCGCGCAGCTGGAGGAGACGCTGCGCCGGCACTTCGCCGGCGCTGGCCGGGTGATGGTTGCCTGGCTCAATCTGGCGGCCGACCCGGCGCTCCGCTTCGAGCCGGCGCGCAGCGGGGCGCTGTTTCCGCACCTCTATCGCCCGCTTCACTGGGACGATGTGCTTCAATCCGAAGAGCGCACATGCGAAGATTGAGGATCCTCGCCTCGCTGGCGGCGCTGGCCGCTGGCTGCGCGCCCGTCGCCGGCGCCGGCACCAGCTTTCACGTCGATTATGCGGAAGGGCGCGATTCGGCCGATGGCCGCACGCCGGCGACGGCCTGGAAACATGCGCCCGGCGACCCGGAGGCCGGCGGGGCGGCGGCGGCGGTGAAGCTGCAACCCGGCGACCGGGTGCTGTTCCGCGCCGGCGTGCCCTATCGGGGCAGCATCCGGCTGAACGCCAGCGGCACGGCGGAAAAGCCGATCGTCTACACCGGCATCGGCTGGGGCGAGGGGCTTGGCGTCATCGACGGCGCCGACCCGGTGACGGTCGCCCGCCCCTGCCGCGACGCCGCCGATTGCGGCGGCGCCGGGGAGTGGCGGCAGCTGACGCGCATCGAATATGCCATGCCGAAAACCAGCCGCATCGTGCTTTACGGCGCCAAGGGTCTCTACTGGCTGAGCCAGCTGCCGAAGCTCGACGACCCTTTCTACAGCGACGAGCGCAAACTGTTCGCGCCGGTGGCGAAGGGCCAGCTGGCCGATCTGAAGCGCGGGGTGCTCCATGCCCCCGAACTGGCGCGGCTGGCGCGATCCGGCGGGCAGATGGAGCTTGCCTTCTGGGTGGTGCCGAACATCGTCGTCCGCACGCCGCTCCGCGGGGTGGACGGCGATCGCCTGCTGTTCGACCCCGAAGGAATCCGCTTCTACGACAATCGCGACAATGCCGTTGCCCTCAATGGCAGCTTCGAAGGGTTGCGCGAAGCCGGCCGCTATGTGGTGCTGCGGCCGGGCGTGCTGGTGGCGCGGCTGAGGCCGGAAGACAGCGGGGAAACGCTCGCCATCGGCAACGGCCGGGCGGGGATCAACCTCGGCGGCCAGTCGAACGTCACCATCACCGGCCTTCACTTCCGCAACATGACCGCCGGGGCGCGCCGCTGGGGCGAAGGGCTGGCGGTGGCGGCTACCGGCCCGACCTCGACGGACATCGAGATCAGCGGCAACCGTTTCGGCCCGGCCCTGCTCGAAAACGGCCGCGGCATCGTGCATCTGCAGCGGGTCGATCGGGTGCGATTGCTGGTCAACCGCATCGAGGAAATCGCCTTTGGTGCCGGTTTCGCGGTGGCGGCCGGCAAGCCCACCGACGTGCTGGTGGCTGGAAATGTGGTCAGGCGCACCGGGGGCACCGCGATCCGGCTCTACGGCGTTCAGGGCGCCGTGGTGCGCGGCAACATCCTCGCCGACCTCCGCGGAGTCCATGCCAACGGCCTTACCGCCTATCTCGGCAACCACGATATCCTGTTCGAAGGCAATTGCGTCTTCTTCACCAAGCGCCCGCTCACCTTCGAGGGAGACGGCAAGGGCGAGGCACCGAACGCAATCGTCATCCGCAACAACATCCTGATTTCTTCAGCCGACGGCCAGGCGGCCATCAACAGTTGGGGTGCAAAGACCAGGGATGTGCGGATCGAGAACAATCTGCTGGTCGGTCCGCGGGCGGGGCTGGCGCTCAACGCGTCCGACCGGGGCGTGGTGGTGCGCGGCAACCGCACTTCGGGGATCGTCGTGCCGAAAGGCTCGCCTTCCGACTGGAGGATCGACGGCAACAGCACCAACCTGACCCTGGCCGCCATTGCCGGCGGCACGTTCGGCGAGGATGGCTGCAGCGTGCCCGGAACGGCGATCGCCCCGGTCACGCGCAGCCGCTTCGATGCGGGCGTTCAGCCGCAATAGCCGGCCGGCGGCTTTGCCCGCTGCATCTGCCGGATCAGCAGCGAGCCATTGCCGTCGGATTCGTGGAAGGTGTTTCCGACCGGCGAGAGCAGCTGGCTGGCCTTCGGTTGCAGCAGGCCGCCCACCAGCTGGTTGCCGGTGGCGACCAGGCCGGTTTCCGTTCCCGATACTTTCAAGGCGTTCGGCAGCGCGTGCAGGAAATTGTTGCGGATCACCAGATTGGGCGTGGTGCCATAGCTGGTGATGGCGCCGTTGATGCCGTCGCCGCCCATCAGCACATTGTCGGTGACGAGCGTTCCCGGCGTTCCCTCGCTGAAATAGGGGGTGCCGCTGCCGATCCCTTGCAGCGTCACCGGCCGCGCGGTGTCGGTGACGACATTGCCGGAAATGCGGACGTTGCGGATATCGAGATAGGCGGTGATGCCATTGCCGTGGATCGATTTCACCCGCGACACCATGTTGCCGACCACCTCGCTGTTGGCGACGTTCAACAGGCGGATGGCGGTGCTGCCGGTCTCGGTGAGGGTGTTGCAGCGGATCACCGACGGGCCGATGCTGTTGTCGAGGACGATGCCCCGGGTCCATGGCGTGTCGCTGATCTGGTTGCGCTCGATCCTGAGATTCTGCGAGCCGAGAAGGCTGATGACCGACCGGCCGCCGATGTTCACCACCGAGCGGATGCTGTTGTCGGCGATGACGAGGCCGGTAGCCGCCCCCCAGCCGTAAATGGCGGAGCCGCTGCTGTAGTTGCCGGGGATGCCGGCGAAATTGGTGAAGGAGAAGCCGCGAATGACGAAGTTGGTCGTCGCCGAAATGGTGATGCCCATGCGATGGCTGCCGATGCTGACGGCTGGCGCTGGCGCCTGCCCGGCGACGGCCCTGACCCCGGCCGGCATCGGCCAGAAGATCGCCACCCCGTCCTTCGGGCTGGACGCGAACAGGCCGGGCCGGTTCACCTGGTCGGGCAGGTTCATCAGGCTGAAATATTCGTCGCGGTTGGTGTAGGGGTTGAAGTTGGCGCCCACCCATTTGGCGCCGACAAAATCGACTCCGCCGGTGGAGACGCGGATGCCTTCGGCCAATCCGATCAGATTGGGCTGCACCCAGAGCGCCAAGAGCGGCGTTCCCTTGTCGAATCCGGCCGGAAGCGCATGGTTGATGCGACCGGCGTTCAGCCGGGCCAGTTCGGCCTTCGGAATCACCAGATATTGATGCGGGTTGTCCGCGTCCAGCTTGGAAAGCGAGGGATATTGGCCAAGCTGGAACACCTGGTCGTTCACGAACAGATAATCCGACCAGCTGCTTCCCGCCGGCAGATCCGCCCGCCACAGATTCTTCCATTGCGTGCTGCCGAGGCAGTCGGTCGCCGAGGCGCAGGGACGCACCCCGGAAAGTGCCGTGCTGCCATCGATGATGGCGCGGGTCGATCCCCAGGAGGAGCCGTCGTAGACGATCGGATTCTCCTCGGTTCCAGGCGCCTTGGGCGAAAGCTGGCCCCGGTAGCGCACGCCGCCCTTGAAGCGCACATGGTCGCCCGGCTGCAATTTCAGCTTCTTCGGATTGTCCGTGCCCAGCGCATCCCCCGGCGCGTGTTTCCAGGCGGTGGCCGGCGACAGGCCGTCGGCGGCGTCGTTGCCGGAATCGAAATCCACATAATAGATGCGGTTCTGGGCGGCCGCCGGCAGCGCCGACGCAAAAGCAATGCTGGCGGCGACCGTTGCGAACAGCCGTGCGACACCTCTGTTCATTCTTCGCTCCTTCAGGCGTTCGTGACGCCCGGACGGATGCCGGGCCTGCACTGAAGGACGGATCGGATGCGCAGGGATTGGCGATGGTTAATTGCTGAATCCCGATTCACGATATGGCCCGGCGCCGATCCCGTTAACCTTGTGGCCGGTGCGCCGACGGGGAAAATGTGGGAAAATACCGGGAAAATGCCGCGAAAATGCCGCCGGGGCCGGGGAGCGGCGTTAGTATCTGAACGCGGATTCGTGAATCCGTGTTCAGACTCTTCCCGCCGCCGCCGCCACGGCGGCGGCCGGCCGATAACCATTTTCCGCCGTCGCGCTTGCCATCGCGCTTGCCATCGCGCTTGCCTCTCGATTCCGGCCGCCAGCCGCGCTAAGCAGCAGGTCGCATGGACCAGATACGGATTTCGGGCGGCCGCCGGCTGCGGGGGAAGATCCCCATCTCCGGGGCGAAGAACGCCGCTCTCGCCCTGTTGCCGGCGGCGCTCCTCACCGACGAACCGCTCACCTTCCGCAATCTGCCGCGCCTCGCCGATGTCGATACCTTCGGCCATCTTTTGAACATGCTTGGCGCCTCGACGCAGACCCAGGGGTCGCGCCCGGAGGATTTCGGCCGGGTGATGACGGTATCGGCCGCCCGCATCACGTCCACCACCGCGCCCTACGACATCGTCCGCAAGATGCGCGCCTCGATCCTGGCGCTGGGGCCGTTACTGGCGCGGGAGGGCGTGGCAACCGTCAGCCTGCCGGGCGGCTGCGCCATCGGCAACCGCCCGATCGACCTGCATCTGAAAGGGCTGGAGGCGCTCGGCGCCGAGATCGAGCTGACCTCCGGCTATGTGCGGGCAAAGGCGCCCCGGGGCGGGCTTCGCGGCGGCACGGTGCTGTTTCCGGTGGTGTCGGTCGGCGCCACGGAAAATCTGCTGATGGCGGCGGTGCTGGCCAGGGGCGAGACGGTGCTGGAAAACGCCGCCCGCGAGCCGGAGATCGTCGACCT
>CAYYGQ010000104.1:0-7012 GCA_964471485.1 uncultured Sandaracinobacter sp.
GGGCTGTTCCTCGATGTGCCTGGCGGCAATCCGGCCGAAGTGCGGGTGCGCTATCGGGCCGGCATGGCTTCGAGCCGCAACGAAGTGTCGGAGCTGGTTCGGGAAGCGGTCGTTCGGCTGGCGGCCTTCTGGCACGGCAACCGCGATGCGGCCGAAGCGCCCGGGTTTCCGCCGTCCGTGAAACAGATGCTGGCGCCCCTGAGGGCGCGGCGGCTTCGGTAGGAGGGGCTTGTGCCGGAACTGGCGGGAAAGCTTTCGGAGCGAGTGTGCTTCGAACGGCGCGGCGCGGCGCGCGGACGGTTCGGCGAACAGTCGGACCTTTGGGAGTTTGTGTTCGAGCGCTGGGTGGAAGTGAAACTGACGGTTCCGGCCGAGCCGCTGCCGGTGGCGGCGGATACGCGCCACGTGGCGCGGCGCTGGCGGCTGACCATGCGCGACGGCCGCAGGCCCTCGCTGGAGATGCGCGTGCTGTGGCGGGACCAGGTGCTGGCGATCACCGGCATCGAAGCGGACCCGCAGCGGCCCGGCTGGCTGACGATCTGGGCCGAGGATTTCGCCCCCGCCGGCCGCTGAGGAACGGGAGAAATGCTATGCAGGCGAGCCTGATCTTGCAGCGCGCGCTGGTGGCGGCGCTGACGTCGGACCCGGTGATTCTGGCCATGGGGCTGAAATTCTACGACGGCCCGCCGGCGGATTCGCGCGCGCCTTACCTGTCGATCGGCGCCGACATCGTGGCGGCGCGCGGCTGGCAGCAGGGCGGCGGTTATGAGCACCGCTTTTCGGTGATGCTTTGGGATGTGCGCGAGGGCTTTGCGCCGGTGAAGGAAGTGCTGGCGGAAGTGGAGCGCGTGGTACTGGCGATGCCCAGGGAAACCGGGGATCTGCGGCTGGTGTGGCTTCGGCTGCTGCGCGGCACGGTGCGGCGGGTGCAGCGCAACTGGACGCAGGGAATTCTGGAATTTCGGGCACTTTCGGTGATGGAGAATCGGAATGGCGGTTGAAAGCGGAGCAGCCTTTCTTCTGAAGATGAGCGACGGCGGCGCACCCGAGGAATTTCGGACGGTGGCGGGCCTTCGAACGACGCAACTGAGCATTGCGACGGAGCAGGTGGTGGTGACCAACAAGGGTTCGGGTGGCTGGCGCGAACTGTTGCCGGCTGGCGGGGTGCGCTCGGTTTCGATTTCGGGCGCCGGTGTCTTCACCGGCTCGGACGCCGAGCAGGCGCTGAAGACGCAGGCGCTGACGGGCGCCCTCAATCGCTTCGAAGTGCGCTTCGAGGGGGGCGAGCGCATCCGCGGCGCCTTCCAACTATCGCGCTTGGACTATAGCGGCGATTTCAACGGCGAGCGCACCTACACCATGTCGCTTGAAAGCTCGGGCGCGGTGGAGGCGCTTTGATGGCGAACGCCTTGCGCGGCGAGACGCTGCTGCCGCTTGGCGCGCGCTCGCTGCTGTTGCGGCCGACTTTTGCGGCCCTGCTGGCGGCGGAAGCCGAAGTCGGCAGCCTGTTCCGGCTGCTGGACCGGGCGGCCGCCGGGGATGTGCGGTTGGCTGATATGGGCGCGCTGTTCTGGCATTGCGCGGTGGAAGCCGGGTGCGAGCGGCCGGCCTTCGAGGCCGATCTGCTGGCGGCCGGGACCGCTGCCTTGCTGGAGGCTTATCGCGCCCTGCTGGCGGCGATTTTCGGGCGGGCCTGACCATGGGGTTCGCGAGCGTCGCCCGTTCGGCGGCCATGGTGGCGACCGGCCTTTTGGGCTGGCCGCCCGAACAGTTCTGGCGGGCGACTCCGGCGGAACTGCAACTGGCGCTGGAAGGGCGGTTCGGCAGCGCCCCCGCCCTTGGCCGGCGGGAACTGGAGCAATTGCGGGAGAGCCTTGGCGATGGATGAGGATCTGGAATCGTTCGTGCTGGGCATGCGCGACGTGCGGGAATCCTTTGCCCGCGATGCCGCCGAGATGCGCGCCGTGCTGGCCGGCTCGATGACCGAGGGCGCGGAGGCCGCCGGGCGCGGCATCGAGTCGGCGCTGCGGCGGGCGACCCGCACCGGCAAGGTGGAATTCGAGGATCTGGCCCGCGTTGCCGGCCGGGCGCTTGGCGAGATCACTTCGGCGGCGCTGCGCCTGGATGGCGGCGGCGGGCTTGGCTCGGCGCTGGCGTCGGCCGGGGTCGGCCTGCTGGGCCTGCCAGGCCGGGCGACCGGCGGGCCGGTTTCGCCGGGCAGCGCCTATCTGGTGGGCGAGCGCGGGCCGGAACTGTTCGTTCCGACCGCGAGCGGCCGGGTGGAGGCCGGGGCGCCGGCCCGGGGCGGTGTGCAGGTGACGGTGAATGTGGCGGCGCCCGCCAATGCCGACGCGACCTTCATGGCGCGGACCGGGCGCCAGGTGGCGCGGAGCGTTCGCCGCGCCCTGAACCAGGCCGGGGGCTGAGATGGCGCATTATCTGGCCGCCGTGGCCGATCAGGTGCGGCAGGGGTGGGAAAAGCGGTTCCGGCCGGAACTTTGGACCATTGATTTTCCGCGGCCGATGATGGCGGCGCTGACGGTGCCGCAGCCGGGGACGCTGCGGCTCGACCTCGACTTCCTGACGGCGAGCGACCTTGCCGGGTTGATCTGGAGCAGTGTGGACCAGTGGTCGCATCCGTTGCTCGCCTATGAGACCAGGCGCGATTATCGCGGCGTGGCGCTGGAGTTCGACTGGGTGGCGGGGCCGGGGGTGATGCCGCTCGATGCGCTGAACGGGCCGGTGCTGACCGTGGAGGGGCGCGACGAGACGGGCGCGGCGCGCACCTGGTATGTGCGGTTGTGGAATTACGCCCAAGGGACGGCGACGGCGGCGCATGTGCGGCTGGATTTCGACGCCATGCTGGCCGGATTCGCCGGAGAGGGCGGACCGGTGTTCGCCGGCGATATCGACCGATTGTTCCTGTCGGTCGTGCCGGAGGGGTTCGACGGCACGGATACGGCGCTTGCCGCGCCGGTGACGAGCTTCGTCGAGTTGCGCGACCTGCGGGCGACGGGCGCCGCTTCCATGATGCGGGTGGGGGACGCCTTTCTGCCCGAGCATGGCCTGCGTATCTGTTCCGGCTATGACGACAGCTATCACCAGCCGCCGGAACGGCTGGTGGAGCAGTGGCAGGCGCTGGGCTATCGGCAGCTGGCCACCCATTATGTGGGGATGAGCCATTTCCCCGCCCTGCGGCATGCGGGCGGCGGCCGTTACGAAGTGACGGCCGGGCTTTGCGCGGCGGCGCGCGCCTGGCACCAGGCGCTGTTGCGGGCGGCCGGAAAGGCGCGGATGCAACTGATCCTGTCGCTCAGTCTTGAGTTGTTCGACGCCTATGCGCCGGCGGCCTGGGCGCAACGGGATGCCGATGGCAACCGGGCCTTGACCGGGTGGGATCCGCCCTCGACCCTGCTTTCCCCCTGCAATGCGGCGGCGGTCGGCTGGCTGTCGGCGGTGGCGGCGGAACTGGCGGGCCTTGCGGCGGCGGCCCAGGAACGGGTTCTGTTCCAGGTGGGCGAGCCATGGTGGTGGGTTGGCCCCTCGGGTGCGCCATGTTTCTATGATGCCGCCACGGTTTCCCGCTGGACGACGGAAAAGGGCGCCGCGCCGCCGGTGATGCGCGATGTCGCCGGGGCGCGGACGGCCGGCGAGCGGCAGTGGCTGGACTGGCTGGGCGAACGGCTGGCGGATGCCTGTGCCGCCGTTCGCGGCGCCGCGCGGACGGCCGCCGGCAGCAAGCCGTTCGTTTCGCACATGCTGTTCTATGCGCCGCAGGTGCTGGATGCGGGACAGCCGGACCTGCATCGGGCCAATATGCCGTCCGGCTGGGCGGCCCCCGAGTGGGACGTACTGCAACTGGAAGATTATGAGTTCGTGACCGGCGGCAATGGCTGGGGTCTTCGTCGCGCCCGCGAAGCGGTGACGGAGGCGCTGCGATATCCGCTGGACCGGCAGCATTATTTTTCGGGGTTCGTTCTGGATCGAAGCAGCGCCGAAGCGGACTGGCCGAAGATCGCCGACGCGGCCGCGGCGGCGCAGCTTCTTGGCGTGGCGGAAGTGTTCGTCTGGGCGTGGCCGCAGATCGCCCGGGACGGATTTGCCTGGACGGCGGATGCCGGGGCCGGTGAGGAGGCGGATGTGGATGGATTTCATGACGTGCGGTTTCCGCTTTCGCTGGGGTTCGAGGCGTCGGGCGGGCCGGAGTTCTCGACCCAGGTTGCCGAGCTTGCCTCGGGCCATGAGCAGCGCAACCTGCTGTGGGCGGAAGGGCGGCTTCGCTATGACGCCGGCCTTGGCGTGCGCTCGGAGGCCGATCTTGCGCTGCTGCTGGCCTTCTTTCGGGCGCGGCGTGGACAGGCCTTCGCGTTTCGGTTTCGCGATCCGATGGATTCGCTGAGCAGCGAATCCGGGCATGGCGTGGCCGCGACCGATCAGTTGCTGGGGGTTGGGGACGGGCAGACGACCCGTTTTCCGCTGGTGAAGCGTTATGGCGTTCCAGGCGCGGAAGAGGTGCGGCGCATCACCCGCCCGGATCCGCCGACCGTGCGGGTGGCCGTTGGCGGCGTGGAAGCGGTTTCCGGCTGGCTGCTTGGGGAAGGGGGTGCGATCGAATTCGAGACGCCTCCTCCGTTGGCGGCGGAAGTGCGGGCCGGTTTTGCGTTCGACGTGCCGGTTCGCTTCGCCGTCGATCGGCTGGATGTCTCTCTGTCCGGTGTGTCGTCGGGAGAAATCCCCTCCATTCCTCTGGTGGAGGTGCGGGAATGACGGGCTTTCTGGTGACGATGCTGGCGGACCCGGTCACGACGATCGCCATGTGCTGGAAGCTGGTCCGTGAGGATGGTGCGGCGCTGGGGTTCACCAGCCATGATCGCGACCTGCTGGTGGACGGCCTGCGCTATGTGTCGCGTCCGGGGATGACTCCCTCGGCCATCAGCCACAACGCCGAACTGTCGGCGGACAGCATGGAAGCGACCGGACCGCTGAGCGCGTCCGGGTTGACGGCGCTCGATCTCGAGGCTGGCCGCTGGACCGGAGCGAGGGTGGAGATGTTCGCCTGCGACTGGCGGTCTCCGGGAAATGGCCGGTTGCGGCTGATGCGTGGCCGTCTTGGCCTTGTGGCGCGGACCGGATTCCGGCTGGAGGAAGGGTTTCGGGCCGAACTGCTGTCGGAACTGGCGCAACTGGAGGAGGTGCAGCCGCTGCGGATTTCCCCGCTTTGCCGGGCGGAACTGGGGGATGGGCGCTGCGGGGTCGACATGCGCGCCAGGCAGACGGAGGTGGAGGCAAGCGGCTTTCAGGGGAGCAGGGTGCAGTTGGCGGCGCCGCTCGTGGATCCGGCGCGCTATGCCTATGGCCGTATGCGCTGGATTTCCGGCCCGCTTGCGGGACTCGACCGGCGGATCGCGAGCGCGGCCGAGCAGGAGCTGGTTCTGGAAGAAGCGTTGCCGGAACTGATGAGCGTTGCTGGCAGAATCCGCCTTTGGGAAGGATGCGACAAACGGCTGACGACCTGTGCGAACCGGTTTTCCAATGCTCTTGCCTTCGATGGCGAGCCGCATGTGCCGGGGACGGATGCGCTGCTTCGTTATGGAGACGGCTGAGCCTAGCAAGCGCGGCGTGGCGATCGCCGAGGCGGCCAGCGCCAGGGAGGGCTGGCCGTTCCGGCCTCAGGGGAGAGGGCGGGAAGGGCTGGATTGCCTGGGCCTGGTGCTGGTGGCGAGCGCGGAGGCGGGGATTCGGCTGTCCGTGCCTCGACTGCCCATGATGGGACACAGCCGGCCGCAAGTGTTCAGATGGATGTGGGAACTGGGGTTGTCTGAGGTGCGGCTTGGCATGGCGATGCCGGGAGACATTCTTCTGGCCTTTCCGGCGACGCGGCAGGCCCATCTTGGAATCCGCACGGACGGAGGGCTTGTCGAGGCGAATGCAAGGCTTCGCCGGGTTGTCGTGAGACCATGGCTGGATGGCGCCGGCTGGCATTCCGCCTGGCGCCTGCGCGAGGAGCGGGATTGATGGCATCAGTGTTGTTTTCGACCGTTGGCCAGGCGCTTGGCGGCCCGCTGGGGGCCGCTGTCGGGATTGCGGTGGGCGGCAGCCTCGATTCGGGCCTGTTCGGTCGGCGGAGTGAGGGGGCCGTCGATCTGTTCGTGCAGCGCTCGGCCTATGGGGAGGTCGTGCCGCGGGTCTATGGGCGAACGCGGGTTTCCGGCCATCTGATCTGGGCGTCCGCGCCCGGTGGTCGTGGCGGCAAGGGGAGCGGTCGGCAGGCGGTGACGACCAGTCTGGCGATTGCCCTGTCGTCGGGTCCGGTGGCGGATGTGCGGCGGATCTGGGCCGACGGGCGCGAGATCCGCAATGCCGATGGCCAGTTCGAGGCGGCGACCGTCATGCGTCTGCACCATGGCCGTGGCGGACAGCGGATCGACCCGTTGATCCTGATGGTCGAGGGGGAAGAGGCCGCGCCGGATTACCGGGGCATCTCCTATGTGGTGTTCGAGGATCTGGATCTTGCGCCCTTCGGCAACCGCATTCCCAATCTGAGTTTCGAGGTGGTGGCCGACGACGATGGTCCTCGGCAATGGTTGCGAGCGCTGGGGCGGCAGGCGGGAATGCCCGTCGACGGGGCCGGGAATGGCGCGCGCCTGGCCCTTGGCTATTCGTCGGCCGATGAAGCGGTCTCTGCGGCGGGGCTGCTTGCCGATCTTGGCGATCTCGCGCTGTCCTATGTGGATGGGGCCGCCGCATTCGTCGGCACGCCCCGATTGTTCGAAATCTCCTGGGAGGAGATGTTGCTCGATCCGGGTGCCGGGCCGGAACTGCAACAGACGAATCGCCCTTCGGGCTTTGCCCTGTCCTATCTCGATCCTGAGCGGGATTATCAGACCGGGCGGCAGCGTGTCGGCCGGGGACGCCGTGGTGTGGAGGCGGAAAGTTCCGCTCCGGTGTGCGCGACGGCGGGGATGGCGCTGTCTTTGGCCGGGCGACAATTGCGGCGGCTGGAAGCGGCGTC
>CAYYGQ010000105.1:0-6991 GCA_964471485.1 uncultured Sandaracinobacter sp.
GGGCGTCCTTCGGCACGTTCACCGGGGTGAATTCGCCAAGCGAGCAACTGCCGTAATTGGTGCGGCTGGCGTTATCGACCACCGAGAACATGTCGAGCGAGCAATATTGGCCGTTCGTCATGTTGTTGAAGACGAGAATGCGGTCGTTCCCCAGCAGCGAACAACCGTTCCGGAGGTCGTTGCGATACCATTTGTTGCTGGTGGTGTTGAACATGATCACCTTGTCGCCGGCCTGGATGGTGGATCGCACCGTGTTCATCGGCAGGCAGTTCACCGGCTTGCCGGTGGCTTTCAGCGCGGCCGGATCGGTGCGCGGCGTCTGGGTCTGGGCCTGGGCGACAGCGGAGGCGGCCAGTCCGAGCACCGCCAGTCCGAGCGTCATGGCTGAAAGCAATGCGGGCCGTGGCCGCCGCGAAAATTCAGAACGCATCTTTCGCTCTCCTTAGCTTTCCGAGTTCTGCCGCGTTGCGGCTGCGCAGAAACGGATTGGTGTCCAGCTCTTCACCAAGGGTGAAGGGCACGGTTGGCCTTTCTCTGGCCCTCAGTTCCTGAACCTTGGCGTAACGGGCCTGAAGGGCGGCGTTTTCCGGCTCGACCGTCAACGCGAAGCGGGCGTTTCCAAGCGTATATTCGTGCGCGCAGAAGACCCGGGTGTCGGCGGGCAGGCGCTGCAGTTTCGCGAGCGCGGCGAACAGGTCGTCGGCGTCGCCCTCGAACAGGCGGCCGCAGCCCATGGCGAACAGGGTGTCGCCCGGAAACAGCAGCTTCGCGGCGGCAAAATGATAGGCGATATGGCCCATGGTGTGGGCGCCGACGAACAGCACCTCGCCGCGCACCTCTCCGCGCTCTGGGCCGTCCTCTTGGCCAAGCAGGATTTCGTCGCCGTCGTCGAGCGGCCGGTCGAGGCCGGGAATCTTCGCCCGTTCCCGCGCCGGACCGAGGATGGCGCAGCCCGTTGCTTCCTTCAGGGCGAGATTGCCGCCGGTGTGGTCGCCGTGCCAGTGGGTGTTGAGGATGTGGCTGACGGCAAGCCCCTTGGCCGCCACCGCCGCCAGCACCGGCTTTGCATCGCCCGGATCGACGACGGCGACGGTTCCGGGCCGATATTCGTAGAGCCAGATATAATTGTCGGCGAAGGCCGGCACGCGGTGAACGACAGGGTGAGCGGCGGGGTGAACGGCGGGTGGCATCACCACTGGCCGATGTTGGGCGCCGACGCCCAGGGTTCGGCCGGCGGCCGCGCCGCGCCCTTTTGCAGCAGTTCGATCGAAATGCCGTCGGGCGTGCGGACAAAGGCCATGCGGCCGTCGCGCGGCGGGCGGTTGATGGCCACGCCGTTGGCGGCGAGATGGGCGCAGAGGGCGTAGATGTCGTCCACTTCATAGGCGAGGTGGCCGAAATTGCGGCCGCCGGCATAGCCTTTCTCGTCCCAGTTGTGGGTGAGTTCCACCTGCGCCGATTCGTCGCCGGGGGCGGCGAGAAAGATGAGGGTGTAGCGCCCTTCGGCATTGTCGTGGCGGCGCAGCTCCTCAAGGCCGAGCAGGTTGAAGAAGCGGATGGTTTCGGCCGGGTCCGATACCCGGATCATGCTGTGCAGATATTTCATGCCCCCAGCATAGGCCACGGCCGGGGCGGTGATCCAGCCCGTTCGCCCGATCCGCCGGCGCGGGGCCGCCCTGTTCCGCCCTATTCCGCTTGACGGCGGCCGGAAAAGCGGTTCCGATGGGGCGGCCGAAAATGGCGGGCGAAGTTTGAGGACGGGCGCGGATGGCGGATGTTTCCCGATCGAATGCGGTGGCGGCGGCGCTGGTCGGCCTTGGCCTCGCCCTTGCCGGCCTCTTCGTCATGCACGGCCTGCAACAGTTGCGCGACGGCCCGGCGGTGGTGACGGTGCGGGGCCTCGCCGAGCGCGACGTGGTGGCCGACCTCGCCACCTGGACGATCGCGACGCAGGCGAACGGCTCGGATCTCGGCCTCGTGCAGGGCAAGGCCGACGCCGACGCGGCCGCCGTCCGCGCCTTCCTGCTGGCGAACGGCTTCACGGCGGCTGAAATCCAGCCGCGCGGTTCCTCGGTGAACCAGTATTTCGATACCGGCAGGGGCCGGCTGAACATCACCATCCGCCAGCGCTTCCTTGCCCGCACCACCGACATCGCGCGCATGGAAAAGGCCTTCGCCAGCCAGGCGGAAATGATCCGCAAGGGGGTGGCGCTCGACAACGACATGGGCGGCGTCGCCTACAGCTTCACCAAGCTGAACGACGTGAAGCCCGCCATGATCGCCGAGGCGACCAAAAACGCCCGCGAGGCCGCCCAGCAGTTCGCCCGCGACAGCGGCGCCAAAGTGGGCGGCATCCGCACCGCGACCCAGGGCCTGTTCTCGATCACCGGCCGCGACGGCGACACCGGAGCCGGAAGCGAGACGCCCCTGCAGAAAGTGCGGGTGGTGACGACCGTCGAGTTTCGCCTCGGCTGACGGCATCTTCTGCCGGCGGCGGGCGGATTACGCCTCTTGCGCGTGGCGCGCGAACACGCCTAATCTGTGATAGCAGAAGCCGGCAGGTGGGGATTTCGCTTGGGATTCCCTCCGGGATTCCGGCCTTGAGGCCCCTTTGGGCTTGCGCCCGAGATTTCACTGGAGGAAACATGTCGAACGCCGAGATCGCCGCCCGCCGCACCGAAGCCATTTCGCGGGGCGTCGGAGTCACGACCCAGGTCTATGCCGAGCGGGCGGAGAATGCCGAACTCTGGGATGTGGAGGGGCGGCGCTACATCGACTTCGCCGCCGGAATCGCCGTCGTCAACACCGGCCATCGTCATCCGAAGGTGATCGCGGCGGTGAAAGAGCAACTGGATCATTTCACCCACACCTGCCACCAGGTGGTGCCGTACGAAAATTATGTGCGCCTCGCCGAGCGGCTGAACCGGCTGGTGCCGGGGGATTTCCCGAAAAAGACCCTGTTCGTGACCACCGGCGCCGAAGCGGTGGAAAACGCCGTGAAGGTGGCGCGCGCCGCCACCGGCCGTTCGGCGGTGATCGCCTTCAACGGCGCCTTCCATGGCCGCACCTATATGGGGATGGCGCTGACCGGCAAGGTCGCGCCCTACAAGATCGGCTTTGGCGCCATGCTGCCCGATGTCTACCATGTGCCTTTCCCGGTGGCGCTGCACGGGGTTTCGGAGGACGACAGCCTTGGCGCCCTTGAACAATTGTTCAAGGCCGATGTCGATCCGAAGCGGGTGGCCGCCTTCATCGTCGAGCCGGTGCAGGGCGAGGGCGGCTTCTACGAAGCGCCGGCGGAGTTTCTGAAAAAGCTGCGCGCCATCGCCGACGAGCACGGCATCCTCCTGATCGCCGACGAAGTGCAGACCGGCTTTGCCCGCACCGGCAAACTGTTCGCCATGGAGCATATGGGCGTCGTCGCCGACCTTACCACCATGGCGAAGGGGCTGGGCGGCGGCTTTCCGATCTCGGCCGTCACCGGGCGCGCCGAACTGATGGATTCGGTCGGCCCCGGCGGTCTCGGCGGCACCTATGGCGGCAACCCGATCGCGATTGCCGCCGGCAACGCCGTTCTCGACGTGATCGAGGAGGAAGGGCTTTGCGACCGGGCCGAGCAATTGGGCGCCCGCCTGAAGCAGCGCCTGCACGGGCTGGCGTCGGCGGTGCCGGAGATCGCCGATATCCGCGGGCTGGGCTTCATGGTGGCGGTGGAGTTCAACAAGGCGGGGACGAAGACGCCCGACGCCGCCTTTGCCAACCGGGTGCGGGAAAAGGCGCTCGACAAGGGCCTGATCCTGCTGACCTGCGGCGTTTACGGCAATGTCATCCGCTTTCTGGCGCCGATCACCATCCCCGACGCCGTGATGAGCGAGGCGCTCGACATTCTGGAGGAAACGCTTCGCGAAGCCGCGCGGGAGGGGTAGTCAGGCCCAGTAATCAGGCCCAGGGCAGCGGCCAGCCCTGCCGCCACAGGCCGATGCCGTGGACGATCGCCATCAGCAGCAGGATGGCCGACAGGATCAGCAGATAGTCCCATGGCGCCAGGCTCAAGCGGCCGATGCCGCGCCGGGCGTGCAGCAGGGCGGAAAGCGCCAGCAGCAGCAGCGCGGCGATTCCTCCCGCAAGTGTGGCGGTCCATCCCATGGCACCTGCCTTATGGATTGACTTCGCCGGCGGCGGAAGTGCACATTCACGGCCGTTCGTCGCGATCCCGGGGAGAGTTGTCGATGTCGGCTTTTCGCTTTCTTGCCTTTGCGGCCGTTGCCGCCATGCCATTGTCGCTTGCGGCGGGCGCCGCGCCGGCGGCGGCCGTTTCCGCCGAGGCGGCGTCCGCCCTCGACGCCGCCCTCGCCGGCCCATGGCGGAGCGAGGCCAACCGCGCCCGCGACCAATATCGCCATCCCAAGGAAACGCTGGCCTTCTTCGGCCTGGAGCCGGGGATGACGGTGATCGAGGCGTCGCCCGGCAGCGGCTGGTATACCGAGGTTCTGGCGCCGGTGCTGAAAGACAAGGGCCATCTGATCGCCGCCGTCAACAATCCGGCGGCGTCCGACAATGCGAAGCAGGCGTGGGACCGCTATGCCGCCTGGACGGCCGAGCGCCGCCAGCAGTTCGGCAACGTGACTCTGGCGGAATTCGGCAAGGGCGTGACCAAGCCGCTGGCGGCGCCGGGCACGGTCGATCTGGTCGTCACCTTCCGCAACTCGCACGACTGGCGCAACGGCGGCTTCGACGAGGAAGCCTATCGCGCCTTCTATGCGGCGCTGAAGCCGGGCGGCGTGCTTGGCATCGTCGACCATCGCCTGCCCGAGAACCGCGAGGAAACCGAGGCGACGCGGCGGTCGAGCTATGTGAAGGAAAGCTCGGTGATCGCCGCCGCGGAAAAAGCCGGCTTCAGGCTCGATTCGAAAAGCGAAGTGAACGCCAACCCCAAGGACAGCGCCGACTGGCCGGGCGGGGTCTTCACCCTGCCGCCGACGCTTCGCCTGGGCGACGAGGACCGGGCCAAATATATGGCCATCGGCGAAAGCGACCGCATGACGCTGCGCTTCGTGAAGCCGGCCAGCTAGGCGAACGGCAAACGCTCGTGTCGGCCCGGCCTTTCCAAGGCCGGCTTGTCGCTGTATGGAGCGGAAAGCGCCTGGGCCGATCGGCCGGCGCTTTTCGTTTCAAGGAACCGAGTTGCTTTTTTCCGACCTGCATCTTTCCGATGCGCTTTTGAAAGCCGTTGCCGACAGCGGCTATACCGAGCCGACCGCGATCCAGGCGGCCGCCATCCCCCCGGTCTTGATGGGAAAAGACCTGATCGGCGTGGCGCAGACCGGCACCGGCAAGACGGCAAGCTTCGTGCTGCCGATGATCGACATCCTGGCCGAAGGGCGCAGCCGCGCCCGCATGCCGCGCTCGCTCATTCTCGAACCCACCCGCGAACTGGCGGCGCAGGTGGCCGAGAATTTCGAGCAATATGGCAAGTATCACAAGCTTTCGATGGCGCTGCTCATCGGCGGCGTCGCCTTCGGCGACCAGGACAAGGCGCTGGAAAAAGGCGTGGATGTGCTGATCGCCACGCCCGGCCGCCTGCTCGACCAGGTGGGGCGCGGCAAGGTGCTGATGTCGGGGATCGACGTGCTGGTGATCGACGAAGCCGACCGCATGCTCGACATGGGCTTCATCCCCGACGTGGAGAAGATCTGCGCCCTGCTGAAGCCGGACCGGCAGACCTTGTTGTTCTCGGCGACCATGCCGCCGCAGGTGAAGAAGCTGGCCGACCAGTTCATGACTTCGCCGAAGACAGTGGAAGTGGCGCGCCCGGCCACCACCAACCGCAACATCGCCCAGTCGCAGATTCATGTGTCGGCGAAGGCCAAGCGCGAACTGCTGCGCGCGCTGCTGCGGCGCGACGAGGTGTCCACCAGCATCATCTTCTGCAACCGCAAGACCACGGTGCGCGACCTGCTGTCCAGCCTGAAGCGGCACAAGTTCCGCGCCGGCCAGATCCACGGCGACATGCAGCAGGCCGACCGCATCCGCGAGCTGGACCGCTTCAAGGAAGGCGAGATCAACATTCTGGTCGCTTCCGATGTCGCCGCCCGCGGCCTCGACATCAAGGGCGTCAGCCATGTGTTCAACTACGACGTGCCCTGGCATCCCGACGATTATGTGCACCGGGTGGGCCGCACCGGCCGCGCCGGCCACAAGGGCACCGCCATCACCTTCGTCACGCCGGAAGACGAGGAAGCGATCGCCAATGTGGAGAAGCTGACCGGGCAGAAGATTCCGCCGGAGCGGCTGGAGGCGGAGGGCGGCGGCCACGGCGAGCGAGCGGCGCCAGCCGTTGAACGGGACGATGCGGCCAAAGCCGACAGGGCCAAAGCCGACAGGAGCAAAGCCGACAAGGCCAAGTCCGATAGGGGCAGCCGCTCCGATAAGGACAGCCGCCGCCCGGAACCGGCGCCCCGTTCCGAACCTCGTTCATCCCGGCCGGAATCCCGATCGGAATCCCGGCCGGAATCCCGGCCGGAGTCCCGATCGAAACCCCCGGCATCCCAGCCGCCGCGCCGCGCGCCGCGCGCCGACGACGAAGCGCCTGCCTTCGCCGGCTTCGGCGCCGAGGGCGTCCCGGCGTTTCTGCAAGTCGGCTTCCGCCGCTAGGCCGTCAGCCTGTCGCCTTGCTTGCCGCGTGACATCATCTGTCGCGTGAAGCCGTCTGCCGCGTGAAGTTCCCGATCGAAGGATGCCATTCGATCGGACCATGCGCTAGAAGCGGCGGCGCCACCAGACCATGAAGAACGGGTCCATCGCCACTTGGCGGTCCTCGATCGCGGCGATCCTGCCGCTGGCCCGCGTGTCCTGATACTGGATTCGCGTGCGGCCACGGCTGCGGAAGGTGTAATTCTCCACCTGGAAACGGATCGAGGTTTTCGGGTTCGGGTTCCAGTCCCAGTAGAGGCGGGCCAGCGGCTGCATGCTGGCGCGCTCGATTCGAACC
>CAYYGQ010000106.1:0-6985 GCA_964471485.1 uncultured Sandaracinobacter sp.
GACGGCGTGCAGAAGGCGGACATCTGGGCCTATCTGCCGACGACGCATCTGCCGACGGTGATGCTGGGCGCGCTTATCCTCTTCGCCGACACCGATCGCCGGCGTCTGCTGCTGGCGCCGGTGCTGCTGCTTTACGCGGCGGCGCAACTGTGGCTGTTTCCGGGTTCGGGCGGCGGCTATTACACCCTCGTCTTCGGCCTGATGCTGCTGTTCGTGCGCCGGGTGCCGGTGCCGCGGCTGCTGTCGTCGCTGCTGCTGCCGGTTTCGGGGGCGTCGCTGTTCCTTTACCTGACGCATTTCCAGTTCGCCGGAATTCTGAAGCTGTTCGGCCTTGGCCAGCCATGGATCCATGTGCCGTGGGCGATGGTTTGCGGGGTGCTGCTGTGGCGGCTCTATAGCTGGCTCGCCGCCAGGGCCGCGCATCGCTGGCGCCGCCGCCTGGCAGCAGGGCGCCGCCTGACGGCACCGTCTTGCCAAGAGCGCGCCGCTGTCGCATGTGGCGGCCATGGCGGACACATATCGGATCGAAGGGCGAAGCGGCCCCTGGGAGGTCGTCCTCGGCCTTGAAGTGCATGCACAAGTGGTGTCGAAGGCCAAGCTGTTTTCCGGCGCCTCCGCCACCTTCGGCGGCGCGCCGAACAGCCATGTAAGCTTTGTCGACGCCGCCATGCCCGGCATGTTGCCGGTGCTGAACGGCGAATGCGTGCGCCAGGCGGTCCGCACCGGGCTTGCCCTTGGAGCGAAGATCAATCGCTGGTCGCGCTTCGACCGCAAGAATTATTTCTACGCCGACCTGCCGCAAGGCTATCAGATCTCGCAGTTCCAGCATCCGGTGGTGGGCGAGGGCGAAATCGGCATCGAAACCGAGGAAGGCGGCGCGCGCACCGTCGGCATCGAGCGCATCCATCTGGAGCAGGACGCCGGCAAATCCATCCACGATCTGTCGCCGGACGCTTCCTATGTCGACCTGAACCGCGCTGGCGTCGCCCTGATGGAAATCGTCTCCAAGCCGGACATGCGCTCGCCGGCCGAGGCCGCCGCCTATGTGACGGCGCTGCGGCAGATCGTGCGGGCGATCGGCAGTTGCGACGGCAACATGCAGGAAGGCTCGATGCGGGCGGATGTCAACGTCTCGGTGCGGAAGCCGGGCGCGTCGCTCGGCACCCGCTGCGAGATCAAGAATCTGAACTCCATCCGCTTCATGCAGCAGGCCATCCACTATGAAGCGCGCCGCCAGGTGGAGATATTGGAGGAAGGCGGCACCATCCATCAGGAAACCCGCCTGTTCGATCCCGATCGCGGCGAAACCCGCAGCCTGCGCTCCAAGGAAGACGCCCACGACTATCGCTATTTCCCCGAGCCGGATCTGCCGCCGCTGGTGCTGACCGAGGAATTCGTCGAGGAATGCCGGGCAAGCCTTCCCGAACTGCCGGCGGCGAAGCGGACGCGCTATGAAGCAGAGCTTGGCCTTTCCCCCTATCAGGCCGAGGTGCTGACCCACGACACCGACATTTCGGCGTGGTTCGAGGAACTGCTGGCCGACACGGCCGTCCGCCAGAAGAAAACGCCGGCCGAAGTGGCGGAAAAGGCCGCCAACTGGATGACCGGCGACCTGTTCGGGGCGCTGAACCGGCTGGATGTCGACATCGGCCATAGCCCGGTGACGCCGGGGCAGGGCGCCGAACTGCTGGCGCTGCTGGCCGACGGCACGCTTTCGGGACCGCTGGCAAAGCAGGTGTTCGAAATCATGCTGGACACTGGCGGCGACCCCGGTGCCATCGCCGAGGAGCGCGGCTTGAAGCAGGTGTCGGACAGCGGCGCCCTCGAAGCGACGATTGCCGATGTGCTGGCGGCGAACGCCGACAAGGTGGCCGATTATCGCGGCGGCAAGGACAAGCTGTTCGGCTTCTTCGTCGGCCAGGTGATGAAGGCGAGCGGCGGTAAGGCCAATCCGGCCGTGGTGAACGAACTGCTGAAAAAGGCGCTCGGCCAAGAGTCTGTTTGAAAAAGCGCCGAGTGCGCTTTTTCAGAGCTGTTCCATCCCGCTCCCCCTCCCAACCACCCACAGGGTACAGTCGCACTGGACGGTTGGGAGCGGGATGGAACAGGCTTCCAGGTAAAACAGCCGCTAGGCGTCGACCCAGTCGCGCGCCGGGATGCCCTGCACCCAGAGCGCCACCCGCAGGTCGCCGGTGCGGATGGCGGCGTCGGCGGCGGATGCCACCCTGGGCTTGGCGTGATAGGCGAGGCCAAGGCCCGATTCCCGCAACATCAAGATGTCGTTGGCGCCGTCGCCGATGGCGAGCGTATCGGCCACCCCAAGGCCAAGCGTCCGCCGTTCCTCGACCAGGGTTTCGCGCTTGCGGTTCGAATCGACGATGGGGCGGCCGACGGTGCCGGCCAGCCTGTCGCCTTCCACATGAAGCAGATTGGCCAGTTGCCGGTCGAAGCCGATGCGGGCGGCGATGGGCGTGGTGAAAGCGGTGAAGCCGCCCGACACCAGCACGGTTCTGGCGCCAAGCTTGCGCATGGTGGCGACCAGGGTGCGCGCCCCCGGCATCAGCTGGATCCGTTCCTCAAGACAACGCTCGATCGCGTCCGCCTCGAGGCCGGCAAGGGCGGCGACACGGGCGTCGAGCGCCGCTTCGAAATCCAGTTCGCCGTGCATGGCCCGTTCGGTGATGGCGGCGATTTCCGCCTTCAGGCCGGCGAAATCGGCCAGTTCGTCGATGCATTCCTGCTGGATCATCGTCGAATCCATGTCGGCCACCAGCAGGCGCTTGCGGCGCGGCGCGGCGGCCGGCTGCACCGCCACGTCGATCGCGGGCAGCGCCGATTCCAGCGCGGCGCGCGCCGCCGGCTGGTCGAGGCCGGCTATGGCGAGATCGGTTGCGAAGGGCGGGTCGAAGCTGCTTTCCGTCGTTACCCGGCCGCCGGCGGCGGCGACGGCCTCTCTTGCCGTGGCGATGTTCGCCTGCGACAAGCCGGTGGCGGCGATCAGGGTGGCAACAAGCGGTTGAGGCATGGAACGAGGCTCCGGGGAACATTGGCTCGCCGTCATTGCAGGCCCGACGGCCAGCGGCAAGTCCGCGCTGGCGATGGAGCTGGCGGCGCGCCAGGGCGGCGTGCTGATCAACGCCGATGCCAGCCAGGTCTATCGCGACTTGTCGGTGTTGTCGGCGCGGCCGACGGCCGCGGACGAGGCGCGGGTTCCCCATCGGCTGTTCGGCGTGCTGGATGGCGCGGAAAGCTGTTCCGCCAGCCGCTGGGCGGTGCTGGCGCGCGCCGAGGTGGCGCGCGCGTGGCAGGCCGGGCAGTTGCCGATTCTGGTTGGCGGCACCGGCCTTTACCTTCGCACGCTGCTGTGGGGAATCGCCCCGGTGCCGCCGGTGGCCGAGGAAGTGCGCGCCGAAATCCGCGCCATGGACGCGGTGGACGCGCGGGCGGCGCTGGAAACGGAAGACGCGGGGATGGCCGCCCGCCTGCATCCGAACGACCGGCAGCGCAATGCGCGGGCGCTTGAAGTGTGGCGCTCGACCGGGCGCTCGCTGGCCGACTGGCAACGGCAGCCGCCCGAAGGCGGGCTGCGGTCGCTGGTGCGTTTGCGGCCCTTGCTGCTCGACCCGCCGGCCGACGAGTTGCGGGCGCGGGTCGACGCCCGGATCGACTGGATGTGGACGAACGGCGCGCTGGAAGAAGCGCGCCGGCTGGCGGCGCGCCGGCTTGCGCCCGGCCTGCCGGTGCTGCGCGCCATCGGCGTGCCGCCGTTGCTGGCGCTTCTCGAAGGCGGGCTGGACCGGCGCCAGGCGCTGGAACGCTGGCGGATCGACACCCGCCGCTACGCCAGGCGCCAGCTTACCTGGTTCCGCCACCAGACCCCGGACTGGCCCCGGCATTGGCCGAGATGGCTATGAATAAAACCGGAAAAACCGCCAAATAGGATTCAAAATTCAAAATACGACGCATTAAAGCAATATAAATACAATATTGCCATTGACAGCCTTGCGCCATCCGCCTATGCCGCACCCCTTGTGCAACTGCGAAGAGGACTAAGCGTGGACATGCCCGGCCAGGAAATAAGTGGTGCCGATATCCTGGTGAAAGCGCTGGTCGACCTCGGCGTCGATACCGTGTTCGGCTATCCGGGGGGCGCCGTCCTTCCCGTCTATGATTCGCTGTTCCAGCAGAACCAGATCCGCCACATCCTCGTTCGCCACGAGCAGGGCGCGGTGCACGCCGCCGAAGGCTATGCCCGCTCTACCGGCAAGCCCGGCGTGGTGCTGGTGACCTCCGGCCCCGGCGCCACCAACGCGGTGACGGGGATCACCGATGCCCTGATGGATTCGATCCCGATCGTGGTGCTGACGGGGCAGGTGGCGACGCAGCTGATCGGCACCGACGCCTTTCAGGAATGCGACACCGTCGGCATCACCCGCCACTGCTCCAAGCATAATTATCTGGTGAAGGAGACGGCGAAGCTTGGCCCCATCCTCCACGAAGCCTTTCACATCGCCACCACCGGCCGTCCCGGCCCGGTGGTGGTCGATATCCCCAAGGACGTGCAGGTGCGAACGGCCGTCTATGAAAAGCCCGACCTCACCGTCCACAAAACCTATCATCCGCGCATCGAAGGCGACCGGGCGCTGATCGAGCGGGCGGTGGCGATGCTGGCGAAGGCGGAACGGCCGATCCTCTACATCGGCGGCGGCATCGTCAATTCCGGGCCGCGCGCCTCCGAACTGCTGCGCGAACTGGCCGCCCTCTGCCGGGCGCCGGTCACCTCCACCCTGATGGGGCTTGGCGCCTTCCCGGCTTCAGACCCGCAGTTTCTGGGCATGCTGGGCATGCACGGCACCTTCGAAGCCAATATGGCCATGAACCAGTGCGACGTGATGCTGGCGCTCGGCGCCCGCTTCGACGACCGCGTGACCGGGCGGCTCGACGGCTTTTCGCCGATGAGCCGCAAGATCCACGTCGACATCGACCCCTCCAGCTTCAACAAGACGGTGCGCGTCGATCTCACCATCGCCGGCGATGTCGGCCATGTGCTGGCCGACATGGTGAAGCTGTGGCGGGCGAAGAAGCTGAAGCCGGCCAACCAGGAGGAATGGTGGCTGCGGATTCGCAACTGGCGGTCGCGCGACAGCCTGGCCTTCCACCAGGAAGGGCAGGCCATCCAGCCGCAATACGCCATCCGCCGCCTGTTCGAGGCGACGCATGCGCGGAACCCGATCATCACCACCGAGGTGGGCCAGCACCAGATGTGGGCGGCGCAGCATTTCGGCTTCGAGCATCCCAACCGCTGGCTGACCAGCGGCGGCCTCGGCACCATGGGCTATGGCCTGCCGGCGGCGATCGGCGCCCAGATCGGCAACCCCGATGCCCTGGTGATCGACATCGCCGGCGAGGCGTCGATCCAGATGAACATCCAGGAAATGGGCACGGCCAGCCAATACCGGCTGCCGGTGAAGGTGTTCGTTTTGAACAACGAATATATGGGCATGGTGCGCCAGTGGCAGGATCTGACCTATGAAAAGCGCTATTCGGAATCCTATTCCGACAGCCTCCCTGATTTCATGAAGCTGGCCGAGGCCTATGGCTGGAAGGGCATCCGCATCGAACATGCCGACGAACTGGATGCCGGCATCGCCGCCATGCTGGCGCACGACGGCCCGGTGTTCGTCGACTGCATGGTGGTGAAACACGCCAACTGCTTCCCGATGATCCCGTCGGGGGCCGTTCACACCGACATGCTGCTCGGCCCCGACCAGCAGGACGGCATCATCGGCAAGGAAGCGGAGGCACTGGTCTGATGGCGCCCGTTCCCGCATCGCTGTTCCCGGCGGAAGCGCCCGAGGCGCACACGCTTTCCGTTCTGGTCGACAATGAATCCGGGGTGCTGGCGCGCATCGTCGGCCTGTTCTCGGCGCGCGGCTACAATATCGAAAGCCTGACCGTCGCCGATGTGACGGCCGACGAGTCGGTCAGCCGCATCACCATCGTCACCTCGGGGTCGCGCCGGGTGATCGACCAGATCACAGCCCAACTGAACCGGCTGGTGCCGGTGCACAGCGTCACCGACCTGACGCTGCTTGGTCCCCATGTGGAACGCGAGCTGGCGCTGGTGAAGGTGGAAGGCTCGGGCGAGAAGCGGGTGGAGGCGCTGCGCCTCGCCGGCATTTTCCGCGCCCGCGCCGTCGACACCACGACGCACAGCTTCGTCTTCGAAGTGTCCGGCTCCACTTCCAAGGTGGACCAGTTCATCGCGCTGATGCGCGAAGTGGGGCTGGTGGAAGTGGCGCGCGGCGGCGTCGTTGCGCTTTCGCGCGGCGCCGAGCCGCAGGAAGCTTGAGCGCCAGGCTTTTTCTTTTATGCCGCGCGGGCTAGCGGGGCAGCCATCTTGAACGGAAGGATGATTCATGCGGGTTTATTATGATGCCGACGCCGATCTGGCGCTGGTGAAATCGAAGAAGGTGGCGATTCTGGGCTATGGCAGCCAGGGCCATGCCCACGCGCAGAATCTGCGCGATTCGGGCGTTGCCGAAGTGGCGATCGCCCTTCGCCCCGGCTCGTCGAGCGCGGGGAAGGCGGAAAGCGCCGGCTTCAAGGTGTTGTCGAACGCCGAGGCCGCCAAATGGGCCGATGTGCTGATGGTGCTGGCGCCCGACGAGCATCAGGCCGCCATCTATGCCGACGATCTGGCCGCCAACCTGAAGCAAGGCGCGGCGCTGGCCTTCGCCCACGGCCTCAACATCCACTTCGGCCTGATCGAGGCGCGCCCCGATCTCGATGTCATCATGATCGCCCCCAAGGGCCCGGGCCACACGGTGCGCTCGGAATATCAGCGCGGCGGCGGCGTGCCCTGCCTGGTGGCCGTCGCCCAGGACGCGTCGGGGAACGCCATGGATCTGGCGTTGTCCTATGCCTCGGCGATTGGCGGCGGCCGTTCGGGAATCATCGAAACCAATTTCCGCGAGGAATGCGA
>CAYYGQ010000107.1:0-6964 GCA_964471485.1 uncultured Sandaracinobacter sp.
CGGCCGTGGCCGGCACCGCGGCGGCGGGCTGGGGGGTGGGATCCGCCATGTCAGACCGGCATGTTCATGATGTCGCGGTAGGCCGACAGCAGGCGGTTTCGCGCCTGCAACGTCGCCTCGAAGGCGATGGCGGCTTTCTGGCGGCTGAGCATGACGGCGGCGATGTCCTGGGTGTCGCCGCGCTCGTAGGCGGCGCTGGCGGCGTTGCCTTCGGTTTGCAGGCCGTTCACCGCCTGGAGGGCGTCGGCCATCATGTTGCCGAAGCCGCCGGCCGGGCGGGCGGCTTCGGGTGCGGCGGTTGCGGCGGGGGCGGAAAGGGCGGCGCTGCGTTCGACGATGCGGGCGCGAAGGGCGAGCACCCCCGAAAGCCCGAGCGATGGGGAAATGGCGGTCATGCGATGGCCGTTTCAAAGCGGGTGGAATTGCCGCGGCGCGGCCGGCCGGCGAGGGCGGCGAGCTTGTAGCGCAGCGTGCGTTCGGAAATGCCGAGCCGCCTTGCCGCTTCGCGACGGTGGCCGGCGGTTTCGGCGAGGGCGCTCGCCATGGCCTCGGCTTCGTGGCGACGCAGTTCGTCGGCGAGGCTGGCGCCGGCGACCGGCTCTATGTCGAGATGCGGGAGGGCGATGGCGGCGTTGCCGGCGAGGATTGCGGCGCGCTCCAGCACATTCCCCAGTTCGCGGACGTTCCCCGGCCAGGAATGGCGCAGCAATTGCCGCAGCACGGCTTCCTCGGGGCAGCGGCTTATGCCCTGACGGCGCAATTGCAGGGCGGCCAATGGCAGAATGTCGCCCGGACGGGCGGCGAGCGGCGGCAGTTCGATCGGGAACACCGACAGCCGCCAGTAAAGGTCGGCGCGGAAGCGGCCGGCATCCACTTCGGCGGCGAGGTCGCGGTTGGTGGCGGCGACGAAGCGGACATCGACCTTCACCGGCTGGGTGGCGCCCAGCGGCAGGATTTCCCCCAGTTCAACGGCGCGCAGCAATTTTGCCTGTAGATGGAGCGGCAGTTCGCCCAGTTCGTCCAGGAACAGCGTGCCTTCGTCGGCGGCGCGGAACAGGCCCTCGGCGGCGTTCTGGGCGCCGGTGAAGGCGCCGCGCTCGTGGCCGAACAGCAGGGCCTCCAGCATGGTTTCGGGAAGGGCGGCGCAATTGACGGCCAGGAAGGGGCAGGCGCGCCGTTCGCTTTCGTCGTGGACGAAGCGCGCCAGCACTTCCTTGCCCACGCCCGATGGCCCGGTGATCAGCACCGTCGAGCGGCCGGCGGCGGCGCGGCGGCCAAGCTCGAACAGGCCGCGCGTGAGCGGGTCGGCGGCGACCGGTGTTTCAACACCCTCCCGCAGCAGGCGCCCGAGCTGCTGTTGCAGCGGTCCCGCTTCCAGAGCCTGTTCCTGATCGTTCGGCATTCGTCGTCCCCGCTGTTGCGCCGGCCGGCAATTCCGGCCGGAAGATTTTTCGCCGGCCCGCAACATTTCGCGGAAGCGGCCGTCATCGGCATGGGAGCAAGCACCGTGCCAAGCGCGGCGCACAGGCGGCGCACAGGGGGGCGCACAGTGAGGAAGGCGGAAAGGGCAGGCCGCAGCGTCAATTTTCTGACGCTTGTTGACGCTTAGGCGCCAATAAATTGACGCCCGCATCCGGCCAGATCCAGCCGGAATTCAGGTAGCCAGCGGCGCCGCCAGGCGCTAGCGCATGGCCATGAGCAGCATCGACACCATGGTTTTGCGCCGCCCGGACGACTGGCATCTGCATCTGCGCGACGGCGCCATGCTGCGGCAGGTGCTGCCCTGCACCGCCCGCCAGTTCGGCCGCGCCATCGTCATGCCCAACCTGTCGCCGCCGGTTACGACCATGGCCGCCGCCATCGCCTACCGGCAGCGCATTCTGGACGCCCTCGATCCGTCCCTCGATCCGTCGACAGGGTTCGAGCCGCTGATGACCTGCTATCTGACCGACGACACCGACGCCGACGATCTGGCGGCGGGTGCCGCGGCAGGGGTGTTCCGGGCGGCCAAATTATATCCGGCAAACGCCACCACCAACAGCGCGCACGGAGTCACCGACATCCGCCGGCTGGATGGCGTGCTGGCGCGGATGGAGGAGATCGGCCTGCCGCTGCTGGTGCACGGCGAAGTGACCGATGCGGCCGTCGACATCTTCGACCGCGAGGCGCTGTTCCTGGAGCGGGTGGCGACGCCGCTGCTGCTGCGCTTTCCGGCGCTGAAGCTGGTGCTGGAACATGCCACCACCGAGGAGGCCGTCGCCTTCGTCGAGGGGGCGGGCGCGAATGTCGCCGCCACCATCACCCCGCACCACCTGCACATCAACCGCAACGCGCTGTTCGCCGGCGGCCTTCGCCCCCATGCCTATTGCCTGCCGGTCGCCAAACGCGAGCGGCACCGGCTGGCGCTGCGGCGGGCGGCCACCTCGGGGTCGGCCAAGTTCTTCCTTGGCACCGACACCGCGCCGCACGCCGTCGACGCCAAGGAATCGGCCTGCGGCTGCGCCGGCATCTTCTGCGCGCCCTTTGCCCTTGAAAGCTATCTTGCCGTGTTCGAGGCGGAAGGAGCGCTCGACCGTTTCGAGGGCTTCGCCTCGGTCCATGGTGCCCGCTTCTACGGCCTGCCGCTGCACGAGGAGCGGGTGCAATTGTCGCGCGTTGCCGTCGAAGTGCCGCATCGTCTTGGCGGCGACGATCTGCCGCTGGTGCCCTTCCACGCCGGCGAGACGCTGCGCTGGCGCTTCGACGGCGTGCTTCGCTGACGGCCGTTCGGAAGCCCGTCTTGCCCGACCGGCGCCGGTCCGCCTAAGAACCGGACATGGAGCCAAAAACGGGCGGCATCCCCACCAGGGGCGAACAGATGCTGGCGCTCAGGCGTGCCCGCATGGCGGCGGCGCCGCCTTTCCTGCGCGGCGGCTTCCGGCCCTTCTTCTTCGGCGCCGCCTTCTGGGCGGCGGCGGCGATCCTGCTGTGGATGGCGCATCTGTCGCTCGGCCTTGCCATCCCCAGCGCCTTCGACGCCCTGTCCTGGCATCGCCACGAGATGCTGTTCGGCTTCGTCGGCGCCGCCATCGCCGGCTATCTGCTGACATCGGTGGCCAACTGGACCGGCTGGCTGCCGGTGGCGGGGAACGAACTGCTGCTGCTGTTCCTGCTCTGGGTGCTGGGGCGGCTGGCGATGCTGGTGTCGGCGTGGCTGGGCTGGCTGCCGGCCATGATCGTCGATGTCGGCTTTTATCTGGTGCTGGCGCTTGCCATCGGCCGCGAGGTGTTCGCGGCGAAACGGCGCGACTTTTCCATGCTGGCGCCGCTGCTGCTGCTGGCGCTGGCGAACGCCATTGACCATGCCGAGGCGGCGGGCCTCGTTGCGGCCGATGGCCATGGCTTCCGCGCCGGCATCGCCCTTGTCGTGCTGTTCCTGTCGCTGGTCGGCGGCAAGCTGGTGCCGAGCTTCACCCGCAACTGGCTGGCAAAGCAGAAGGTGCGCGAGGGCCTGCCCGGCCAGCCGGGCCGCTATGACCGGGCGGCGGTGCTGGCGACCGTGGTGGCGCTGTTGGGCTGGGTGTTGTGGCCATCGGCCCCGGCGACGGCCCTGCTGCTGCTGCTGGCGGCGGCCGCCCAGGGGATTCGCCTGTGGCGCTGGCGCGGCTGGCGGGCGTGGCGCGAACCGCCGGTTTTCATTCTTCACATCGGCTATGGCTGGATTCCGCTGGGCCTGCTGCTGCTCGGCCTCGCCGTCGGCGCGGGGGCTCCGCCGTCGACGCTCGCCATTCACGCCCTGGCGGCGGGCGGCATGGCGACCATGATCCTCGCCGTGATGACGCGGACGGTGCTGAGCCAGACCGGGCGCGGCTGGCCGCCGGCGCGCTGGATCGCGGCCATCTATCTTGCCGTCAGCCTCGGCGCCTTCGTCCGCGTGGCGGCGCCGCTGCTGCCCGGCCCGCCGCTTCCGGGGCTGCTGCTGGCCGCCTTGTTCTGGGGCGGCGCCTTCCTGCTGTTCCTGCTGGTCTACCGGCGCATCTTTTTCGCCGCGCGCGCCGACGACCCCGATGGCTGAGGGTCAGTCGCGGGCGGCGACGACGATGATCTCCACCTTGTAGGCCGGGGTGGCGAGCTTCGCCTCGCCGGTGGCGCGCGCCGGGGCGTCGGCGCCGCCGACCCATTCCTCCCAGACGCGGTTCATTGCGGCGAAGTCGGCCATGTCGGCCAGCCAGATGGTCGCCGAGAGGATGTTGGCCTTGCGGCTGCCGGCTTGCGCCAGCAGCGCCTCGATCTGCGCCAGCACCGCCTTTGTCTGCGTGGCGACGGATTCGCCCGGGGCGCCCACCTGCCCGGAAAGATAGACGGTGTCGCCGTGGACGACGGCCTGGCTCATGCGCGGGCCGGAATCGATTCGGGTGATGGACATCGGTGCTTCCCTTCAGCGGTTGTAGCGGGCGGCCGACAGGTCGGCGTGGTCGATTTCGGGGGCGCGGCCGGACACCAGGTCGGCGACCAGCGCCGCCGAGCCGCAGGCCATGGTCCACCCCAGGGTGCCGTGGCCGGTGTTGGTCCAGAGATTTGGATAGCGGGTGGCGCCGACCGCCGGCGTGCCGTCGGGGGTCATCGGCCGGAAGCCGGTCCAATATTGGTCGTCGCCGTCGTCGCCGACGTGCGGGAACAGGCTGTCGAGCGACATGTGCAGGGTTTCGCGCGGCCGCGGGCGAAGGGTCGGGTTGAAGCCGTCCAGTTCCGCCATGCCGCCGACACGGATGCGGCCGCCAAGCCGGGTGATGGCGATCTTGTAGCTTTCGTCCATGATGGTGGAGACGGGGGCCGTTTCCGCCATGCCGTCGCGGATCGGCACGGTGATCGAATAGCCCTTCACCGGATAGACGGGGAGGCGGATGCCAAGCGGATGCAGCAGCGCCGGCGAATAGCTGCCGAGGGCGACGACAAAGCCGTCGGCGCGTTCAAGACCGGAATCGGGCCCGGAATCGGTTTCAACGCCGGTCACGCGCCCCTCGGCGCAAACCAGGCGGCGGATGCCGGTGCCGTAGCGGAAGGCGACCCCGAGCGCTTCGGCGCGCTTCGCCAGCGCCGTCGTGAACAGATAGCAGTCGCCGGTGCCGTCGTTCGGCAGCCGCAGACCGCCGACGAACAGGTGGCGGACGCGGCCAAGCCCCGGCTCGGCGGCGACGCAGCCGTCGCCGTCCAGCACTTCGAACGGCACGCCGTCGGCCTCCAGCACCGCCACGTCCTTGGCGATGCCGTCCAGTTGCGAGGGGGTGCGGAACAGTTGCAGCGTGCCCTGCATACGCTGGTCGAAGGCGATTCCAGTGTCCGCCACGATTTCGAGCAGCTTTTCGCGGCTGTATTCGGCAAGGCGCACCATGCGGTTCTTGTTGACGGCGTAGCGCGCTTCGGTGCAGTTCCCGAGCATCATCGCCATCCACATCAGCTTGTCCCAGTCGGGTTTCGGCCGCAGGATCAGCGGCGAATGCTTCATCAGCATCCATTTCAGCGCTTTCAGCGGGATTCCGGGTGCTGCCCAGGGCGAGGAATAGCCGGGGGAAATCTCGCCGGCGTTGGCATGGCTGGTTTCCATGGCCGGGCCGCCCTGGCGGTCGATCACCGTTACCTCGTGGCCGGCTTTCGCCAGGGCATAGGCCGTGGTGACGCCGATGACTCCGCTGCCGAGAACGATCAGTTTCATGCCTCTGTCTCCTGAACGGGCGTCGTCTCCGCGACGGGCAGCACCCGGCGCCGGTAACGGCGGCCGAGGCTGGTGAGAATCTCGTAGGCGATGGTGCCGGCGTCGCGCGCCACGTCGTCGATGCGCTGGTTCGGCCCCAGCAGTTCGACGAAATCGCCCTCGTGGACGGCGGCTTCCGGCACCTCGGTCACGTCGAGAATGATGCTGTCCATCGACACGCGGCCGGCGATGGGGCAGCGAATACCCCGCAGATAGGCGGCGCCTCGATTGGACAGGCTGCGGAGCCAGCCGTCGGCATAGCCAACGGAAATGGTGGCGAGCCGCCTCGGGCCGTCGGCGTGCCAGGCAAGACCATAGCCGGCGCCGGCGCCGGCGCCGACCCGACGAAGCTGGAGGATGCGCGCGACCAGGTGGACCACCGGCTGGAACGGCGTAGCGAGCGGGTGGGTCGGGTCGCCGCCGTAAAGGGCGATTCCGGGGCGGGCGAGTTCGTGGTGGAAGGCCGGGCCGAGAAGGCAGCCGGCGGAATTGGCCAGCGAGCGGGGGACGCCCGGAAAAAGCGCGGCGAGGCGCTGGAAACGCTGGTTCTGGCGGGCGCTTTCCGGGTTTTCGCGGTCGTCGCCGCAGGCAAGATGGCTCATGATGGCGGCCAGCGGCACCTGTTGGCGGAAGAGCGGGTCGGCGGCGAGCGCTTCGGTCTCGTCCTCTGTCAGGCCAAGCCGCGCCATGCCGCTGTCGACCTGGAGGATGGCGGCGAGCGGCTGGCGGCGCCGTTCGGCAAGCGCCCGCCAGCCGGCCACCTGCGAGCGGCTGTTGAGGACGGGGGTGATGCCATGGTCGGCGGCGTGGCTTTCCGCGCCCGGAACAAGACCGTTCAGCACATAGACCGGGCAGTCGTCGGGCAGCAGCGGCCGGATGGCGAGCGCTTCCTGAAGATGGGCGACGAAATAGTGGCGGCAGCCGGCGGCCAGCAGCGCCGGCACCACATGTTGAACGCCCAGGCCATAGGCGTCGGCCTTCACCACGGCGGCGACGGCGGCCGGGGCGGCCAGGCGGCGCAGCCGCTGGTAATTGGCCACCAGCGCGCCGAGGTCGACGGTCAGGATGGCGCCGGCAATGCCGTCGGGCAGGCTCATGATTCACTCCCTCCAGAGAGCGGCCCGAGTCTAACAGCAGAGGGTTCGGGGAGTTTGCCAATCTGACGCAGAAGATGCGAGTGTTTCATGCCTGTATGTGGAATCTGCGAGAAATTTCGCATATACTGCGAACGCC
>CAYYGQ010000108.1:0-6943 GCA_964471485.1 uncultured Sandaracinobacter sp.
AAGATGATGGCCGCGAAACCGACGCCCGAAGCCGTTTTCAACCGCGCCGCGCTGCCGGAGATTCGCGCCCGCGCCGGAACCCATGGCGATTTTCTCGCCTCGCTTCGGCGCGGCCTTGCCGATGGCAACCGCCCCGGCCTGTCCACCCTCGGGCTTCGCGACGGCGAGGATTTCACCCTTGGGCTGCTGGATGCCTGGGCGGCGACGCTGGACAATATCGGCTTTTATGCCGAGCGGCAGGCGAACGAAAGCTATCTCCGCACCGCGACGAGGCGGCGCTCGCTGCGCTCGATCGCCAGGCTGATCGGCTATGAACTGGCGCCGGCGAAGGCGGCCGCCTGCCACCTCGTCTTCGAAGCCGAGGCCCACAACGCCGGCGAGGAGACGCTTTGCTATCCACCCGGCCTCATGGTTCGCTCCATCCCGCGCGAGGGCGAGCGGCCGCAACTGTTCGAAACCGTCGAGCCATTGCTGGCGCGCGCCGACTGGAACGCCATGCGGCCGCTTCGCGCCTGGACGCAGACGCTCGACGCCGACAGCGCCGAAATCTCGCTGGTGAAAACCGCGCCCCGCCCGACAAGCGGCGACCCGGTGCTGCTGATGCGGGGCGCCACACCGCTGGCCGCCACGGCGGCCGGCCGCAAGACCTGGCTGCGCCGGGTGACAGAGGTGCGCGACGGCGTCGGCGACCGCCGCATCGTCACCCTTCAGGCCGATCCGCCGCCGCCGCCCGCCTACCAGTTCGTGACCGTCCTTTATGCCTCCTATGTCTGGCCGCAGCAGGAAACGGTGAGCAGCCGCAACCTTGCCGCCAACCTCGGCGATTCCAGTTGGACGGTGTCGGCGCTGGCCACCACCGGCTGGTTCGGCGGCCTTGGCCTGTTGCAGATGCAGCAGGCGATCCGCGCCCTCGACTTCGCGCCCGAGGCGCCGGTGCTGCCCCATGTGCTGCGGGTGCGCGCCGGCTTTTTCGGCAGCACGGCGATTCCGACCGAGGAATCCGACGTTGCAGAACCGGGCAAGATCACCGAAACGGATGCCGAGAACGCCGTGCTTTCGACGCAGGGCCGCGCCCGCATTCTCCTCGATCGCGACTATACGGCGATCGCCAGTGGCGGCGGCGTTCTGATCCGCGATGGCGCCAAGGAAATGTGGGTGCGCCTCCTCGCCGTCGAGACGGTCGGGGCCACGGGCTATGGCCAGTCGGCGCGGGTGACACGGCTTGAAGTGGAGAGCGAGGGCTGGGCGCCGGATGGCACCAGGCTGTCGATCGACGCCTTCGCCATCCGCGACAGCAGCCTCTTCGCCATGCCCGAGGCGCTTGCCCTTTCCGACCTGCCGATTCTCGATCCGGTCGGCGTCGCGGCGGGCGATCTCGGCGCCCATCAGGTGGAACTCGACCGCGCCGAACTGCTGCTGGAGCCGGGCAAAACCATCGCCATCAGCGGCGAGCGCGCCGACCTTGCCGGCGTCGCCGCCAGCGAGATCCGCACGCTGTTGAAAAACGAAATCGTTCGCGGCCATTCGCTGCTGAGTTTCACCACGCCCCTTGCCCACCAATATGTGCGCGAGACGGTGCGGGTTTCCGCCAACGTCGCCGAGGCGACGCACGGCGAGACGGTGGCGGAAATCCTTGGCGACGGCGATGCGACGAAGCGCTTCCAGCGCTTCCGGCTGAAGCAGGCGCCGCTTACCCATGTTTCGGCCCGGAACCGGCGCGGCATGGCGCCGGCGATCGAGGTCCGCGTCAACCGGGTTCGCTGGCAACTGGTCGAGGATTTTCGCGATTCGGCGCCGGACGACCAGCATTTCCGCCTGCTTTTCGAAGAGGATGGCAGCAGCCATGTGCTGTTCGGCGACGGCCGGCACGGCGCCCGCCTGCCAAGCGGCGAAGGCAATGTGGAAGCCGTCTATCGCCATGGCGCCGGGGCGGAGGGCCATCTGGAAGCGGGGCAATTGTCGCTGCTGGCGGCAAAGCCGGCGGCGCTGAAGGGGGTGGTCAATCCGTTGCCGCCAGCCGGCGGCCGCGACGGCGAACTGCTGGACGACGCGCGCCGCAATGCCCCGCTTGGCGTGTTGACGCTGGGGCGTGTCGTCACCCTTCGCGACTATGCGAATTTCGCCCGCGGCTTTGCCGCCGTCGCCAAGGCCAGGGCCGACTGGACCTTCGACGGCTTCGCCCGGCCGATCCTCGTCACCGTTGCCGGCGAGGAGGGGGTGCTGCTGCCGGAATCGGGCGAGGACATGCAGAATCTGCGCGCGGCGCTGAAGGAGGCGGGCGAGGCCGATGTGGCGGTCGCGGTGCGGAATTACCGCCCGGTCGGCTTTGGCGTTTCGGCGCGCCTCTTCATCGCCGCCGACCGGCGGCCGGACGATGTCGAAGCGGCCGCGCGCGCCGCCCTGCTCGCCGCCTTTTCCTTCGACGCCCGCGACCTTGGCGAGGGCGTCAGCCAGGCGCAGGTGATCGCCGTGCTGCAAGCGGTGCCGGGTGTCGTCGGGGTGGCGCTCGAAGCGCTTTATACGGGCGAGACGGCGCAGCGGCGGGCGCGGCTTCGCGCCGCCGTCGGCCGGCCCGATCTTGCCGGCCGCATTCCGGTGGTGGCGGAACTGCTGACCATCGACCCGTTGCGGCTGCATCTGGAGGCCGGGCAATGAACTTCACGCTCGAACAATTGTTCGCGCTGCTGCCGGCGTGGATGCGGACACGGGACGCCGAGGAAGGCGCCGGCGTCAAGGCCCGTCTTGCCCCTGACGATCCGCGCGACGCCGCCGATTTCGGCCCGCTGCGGACGCTCGCCTCGCTGGTTGCCCGCGAGGCGAGCATAGCGGACGAGCAGATCTCCGCCCTTTACGACGACAGCTTCATCGAAACCTGCGCGCCATGGGTCGTTCCCTATCTGGGCGATCTCCTTGGAATGCGCGGCCTGGAGGACATCCCGGAAGGGCTGGACCTGCGCGGCCGCGTCGCCGACGCGTTGCAGCTTCGGGCGCGGCGGGGAACGCTTCGGGCGCTGGAACATGCGGCGGCCGAATCCGCCAATCTGCCGGTGCTGGCAAGCGAATATGCCCGCCGCATGGTGCACGCGCAAAGCATGCGGCTGCCGCATCCGGGCATGGGGGCGGCGGTCGATTTCCGCGATGCCGCCGCGCTGTCGCGCGTCGGCACCGCCTTCGAGCGCGCTTCGCGCGGGGTCGAGGCGCGCCGCATCGACACCAGGGCGCGTGGCCGCTTCAATCGCGGCAACATCGGCCTTCATGTCTGGCGGCTGCGCCCCTGGCCTATCGGCCGCCACCTGCTGCGCCCGGCGGTCGATGGCAGCCGCATGTTCCGCTTCCATCCGCTGGGGGCGGACGCGCCGCTGTTCGACCGCGCCCGCGCCCGCCCGCCGATCGAGCAGCCGGCAAGCGAAGCCGATCTTCCGGTCGCCATCCGCCGCCAGTGGCTCGCCGAAAATGTAGAGCGTTTCTATGGCGACGGCCGCGCCATCCGCATCTTCGTCGGCGACGAGGAAGTGCCGGCCGCCGAAATCCGCGCCGCCAACCTCGGCGACCGCGACCTCCCCGGCAACGAACCGTGGAATCGCGGCTCGTCCGCCACGCACACCCTGATCGACCCGGAACTGGGCCGGCTCGTCGTCGGCGACAATCGGCCCGGCCCGGTCCGCGTCTCCTGCAATTTCGCCCGCCCGTTCGACATCGGCGGCGGCGAGCAGGCGCGCCATGCCTCGATCGGCTCGGTCGAGGACGGCGAGACGCTGCCGCCCTCCGCTGCCATCGCCGAGCGCATCGCCGAGCGGGGCGGCACCGGCACCTTCCTGTTGCAGCAAAGCAGCCACTACCGGATGGGCGAGCGCATCGCCGTGCCGGATGACGGCCTGCTGCGGATCGTCGCCGCCGACGGCCGTTTCCCGACCGTGCGCCTGCCGGCCGTCTTCACCCTCGTTCTCGGCCGCAACGCCAGGGTGGAACTGAACGGCCTTCGCCTGCATGGCGGGCTGGTCCGCGTCGAGGGCGACGGCGAGGCGCCGGGCGAGCTTCGCCTGCTCGACTGCACGCTGGTGCCAGGGCGCAGCCTTGGCCGCGACGGAGCGCCCGCGCAGCCGGGCGCCCCGTCGCTGCAACTGGCGGCCAGCGGCATGGCGCTGTTGCTGGAACGGGTGGTGAGCGGCCCGGTGGAACTGGCCACGGACGTGGAGGCCGTTTTCACCGACTGCATTCTCGACGCCGGCAGCGCTTCGGCGCTGGCGGTTTCGGCGCCGCCCGGCGCGCTTCGCCATGTCGTCAGCCTGCGGCGCTCGACGGTGTTCGGCCGGGTCGAAACCGACGCCTTCAGCGGCGGCGGCCATGGCGCCGCCCATGGTGTCGATGATGCCGATCCCGTTCCCGCCACCTCCGACACGCTGTTCCTGGGCGCCGCCCCGGCGATCCGCGCGGCGCGGCTTCAACTGGGCTGCATTCGCTTTTCGCTGGTGCCGGCCGGCTCGGTCGCGCCGCGCCTCCACCGCTGCCCGCACGACGCCCCGCTGCAATTCGAGAGCCATCGTTACGCCGATCCGGGCTATTTCCTGCTGAAGGAAGCGCCCGGCGCCATTCGCCGCGGCGCCGAGGACGGCCAGGAAATCGGCGTCGGCAACCGCCAGGCGGCGGCCGCCCGCCACGACAATATGCTGCGCAGCATCGAGGATTTCCTGCGCTTCGGCCACAGCGCCGGAATCTTCTATGAAACCACGGACGACAGGGCAGGGAGAAAGCCATGACCGGAGATTTTTCACGCTGGCGCGCCGACAACGCCAGACGGCAGGGCTATTCGGGCGTGCTGATGCAGCAGGGCCGGCTCTACACCGATTCCGACTGGAACGAGAATCTGGCCATCCTGAACGAACGCGCCGAGCATCTGGCCGCTCATGTGATCGGCAAAAGCGGCACGCCGAAGGAAGCGCCCGGCTTTGCCATCGCGCCCGTGGCGGGCGGCTTTTCCATCGGGCCGGGAAGCTATTGGGTGGATGGCCTTCGGGTCGAGAATCCGGCCGCCACCACCTATGCCGGGCAGGGCGGCAACCTCGATCTCGAACCGCTGTCGGCCGTCGCCGACGGCGCCGAGGTTCTCGTCTATCTGGAGGTGCGGAAAGACCAGGTATCGGCGCTGCGCGATCCGCTGCTGGCCGACCCGGCGCTTTCCGGGGTCGATACGGCGGTGCGCGAACGCGCGCACTGGCGGGTCGGCGTCCGCGCCGTTTCCCTCGATGACGCCGCCCGCGCCAGCCTCGTCGAACGCGCCCGCTGCGGCCTTGCGCCGGATTTCGACGACTGGGCGGCCGGCACTGGCCGCATGCGCGCCGGCACGGCGCCGGCCGCCGACCTTGGCGACGACGACGATTGCCTGATTCCGCCCGATTCCGGCTATCTGTCGCAGGAAAACCAGCTGTATCGGGTGCAGATCGTCCGTGGCGGCGGCCGCGCCGAGGCGCGGTTCGTCTGGTCGCGCGAGAACGGCTCGGTCGAGGCGCGGCTGGCGCGCAACGCCGACGGCGCGTTCGTGCTGGAAGGCGCCCGCGACGACGAGGCGCTGGGCTTTGTCTCGGGCGGCTTCGTCGAGATTGTCGACGACCGCGATGTGGCGCTCGGCCGCCCCGGTTTCTTCACCCGGATCACGCTGAGCGATGGCGTCGCCACCTTCCTGCCGGTTCCGGGCAATTTCGCCCAGATGGTGAACCCGCGCGTCCGCCGTTGGGATCATGGCGGGGCGGTCGACGGCCTGCCGCTTGGAAACGCGCCGGTAGCGCTGGAACGCGGCATCGAGGTTAGCTTCACCGACGGGCGCTATGGCGCGGGTGACGCCTGGATGTTCGAAGCCCGCGCCGCCACCGGCGCCGTCGTCTGGCCGCCCTGTCCGGGCGCCGCCGACGAAGCCGTGCCGCCAATGACCTGGGGGCGGCGTTTCGCCCCGCTGGCGCTGGCCCGCCGCTCGGCGGGCGGCATCGGCGGCGTCGTCGACCTGCGGGCGAAATTCCCGGCGCTCAACTGTCTGAAGGCCGAGGATATCCGCTTTGACGGCAGCAACTGCCGGATCGGCGCCGACAATGTGCAGCAGGCGCTCGACCGGCTGTGCGCCCGGAGTTCGGGCGGGCTTTGCACGGCGGTGGTTCGCAGCAGCGCCGAACTGGTGGCGGCGGTGAAAGAACTGAAGGCCGGGCAGAACATCCGCCTCTGCCTGGCCGGCGCCGCCTTCCCGCTGGAGGCGACGTTGCGCTTCGCCGGCCTTGGCCATGTCGTCGTCGAGGGCACCGGGCCGCAAACCGTGGTCTCGGTCGCCGCCGGCGAGGCGGCGCTGCTGTTCGAGGGCTGCCAGTCGGTGACGGTGCGCGATCTGGCCGTGAACGGCGGCCCGAACGGCGCCGGGGGCGGCGGGCCTGGCCGCCACGGCGCCCTCACCATGCTTCGCTGCGGCGATGTGACGGTTGAGCGGGTGCGCGCCCGCTGCCGCAACGGCCCCGACCGCGCTTCTTCCTGCATCAGCAGCATCGGCCGTCTCGGCCGCCGCCAGGAAGTGCGAATCCGCGACTGCGCGCTGAAAGTGGGGCAGGCGCAGATCGGCGTGCTGATTGCCGGCACCAGCCGCGCCATCGTCGAGGACAACCGCATCGAGCCGCTGCCGGCGCCGCCGGGCGCGGTGCGGGCGCGCATTGGCGTCGACCGGGCGCTGAAGGCGCGGATCGCCCGTGGCATCCTGCGTTTCGGCGCCGACGATCCGTCGCCGGCCGGCAAATCCGCCTATCAGGCAGTCGAACTGCGAACCTGGGGAAGCGAGGTGGTGCCGGTGCGCCTGCCGTCGCTTCTGGTGGGGCCGATCACCACGGCCGTGCTGCAAGGCCGCAGCCGCAGCCGCGCCGCCAACGCGGTGGAATTGCGCCGGCGCTTGCGCAACCTTGTCGTCGAAGCCATC
>CAYYGQ010000109.1:0-6921 GCA_964471485.1 uncultured Sandaracinobacter sp.
CTGGCTGTGGACCCGCTCTGCCCCTGAAACCGCCGCCATGGTCGAGGTGGAGATTCCGCGCGGCGCTTCGCTAGCGGCGGCGGCCGGGGCCTTGCAGCGCGCCGGCGTCATCGGCAACGCCACGGCGTTTCGCCTGCTGGCGCGCGCTTTCGGCGGCGGGAAGAGCATTCGCTTCGGCACCTATGCCTTTGCCGCCGGCGACGGCTGGGGGCATCTCCTTGGCCAGATGCAGCGCGGCGATGTGCTGACGGTGCGGATCACCATCCCCGAAGGCATGCCGGGCGTGCTGGTGGCCGAGCGGCTGAACGCGGCGGAGCGCCTGACCGGGCCGCCGGTGGCGCCGCCGCCCGAGGGCAGCGTGCTGCCCGACACCTATGTGGCCCGTGTCGGCGAGGGGCGCGCCGAACTGCTGGCGCGGATGCGGCGGGCGATGGCCGACGAGCTTGCGCGCCTGTGGGAACGGCGTTCGGCGGATGCCGTGGTGAAAACGCAGGAGGAGGCGGTGATCCTGGCGTCGATCGTCGAGAAGGAAACCGGCCTTGCCGCCGAGCGGCGGCGCATCGCCGGCCTTTATTCCAATCGCTTGCGGGCGGGCATGCCGTTGCAGGCCGACCCGACCGTCATCTATCCGGTGACGAAGGGGAAACCGCTGGGCCGGCGCATCCTGCAATCGGAATTGCAGGCCGACAACGGCTACAACACCTATCGTCGCGCCGGCCTTCCCGAGGGGCCGATCACCAACCCCGGACGCGAAAGCATCGAAGCGGTGCTGCACCCCGCGGCGGGCGACGAGCTTTACATGGTGGCCGACGGCAGCGGCGGCCATGTCTTCGCCCGCAGCTATGCCGAGCACCAGGCCAATGTGGCGAAGTGGCGGGCGTTTCGCCGCGAGCAGGGCATTTGAGCAACGCTTGACCGCGACGGCGGCACGGGCCTAACGCCCTGCCATCATGACAGCCCCACGCACCCTCTATGACAAGATCTGGGACGATCATGTCGTCGCTACCCGCGACGATGGCACCAGCCTGATCTTCATCGACCGCCATCTGATCCACGAAGTGACCAGCCCGCAGGCCTTTTCCGGCCTTCGCGCCAGCAGCCGCCGCCTGCACCGGCCGGATCTGACGCTGGCCGTCCCCGACCATAATGTGCCGACGACGGATCGCCGGCTGCCGATCAAGGACGCCGACTCGAGGAATCAGCTGGCGGCGCTGAAGAGCAATTGCGCCGAATTCGGCATCGAATATGTGGAGATCGACGCCGCCGAGCAGGGCATCGTCCACATCATCGGTCCCGAGCAGGGCTTCACCCTGCCGGGGATGACCATCGTTTGCGGCGACAGCCACACCTCGACCCATGGCGCCTTCGGCGCCCTGGGCTTCGGCATCGGCACCTCTGAAATCGAACATGTGTTCGCGACGCAGACGCTGTTGCTGAAGAAGTCGGGGAATTTCGCGGTGAACGTCACCGGCAGCCTCGGCTTCTCCATCACCGCCAAGGATGTGGCGCTGGCCATCATGGGCGCGGTGGGGGCCGCCGGCGGCACCGGCCATGTCTTCGAATATCGGGGCGCCGTCATCGAGGCGCTGTCGATGGAAGGGCGGATGACCATCTGCAACATGTCGATCGAGGCCGGCGCCCGCGCCGGCCTGGTGGCGCCCGACGACACCACCTTCGACTATGTGCGCGGCCGGCCGCGGGCGCCGAAGGGCGAGGCCTTCGAGCGCGCGCTGGCGTGGTGGCGGCAGTTGCCGAGCGATGCCGGCGCCCGCTTCGACCGCGAAGTGACCATCGACGGCAGCGCCATCGCCCCCCTTGTCACCTGGGGCACCAGCCCCGAGGATGTGGTGCCGATCACCGGCGCGGTGCCGTCGCCCGAAAGCTTCGCCGACCCGCACAAGCAGGAAGCGGCGGCGAAGTCGCTTGCCTATATGGGCCTCACGCCCGGCACGCGGATGGAAGACATCGCCGTCGAGAATGTCTTTATCGGCAGCTGCACCAACGCCCGGATCGAGGATCTGCGCCTCGCTGCCGCCGTGGCGCGGGGCCGGCGGGTGGCGGCCAATGTGAAACAGGCGCTGGTGGTGCCCGGCTCCGGCCTGGTGAAGCGCCAGGCCGAGGAAGAGGGGCTGGACCGGGTCTTCATCGAGGCCGGCTTCGAATGGCGGGAACCAGGCTGCTCGATGTGTCTCGCCATGAATCCCGACAAGGTGCCGGCCGGCGAGCGCTGCGCTTCCACTTCGAACCGCAATTTCGTCGGCCGCCAGGGACCGGGGGCGCGCACGCATCTGCTGTCGCCGGCGATGGCGGCGGCGGCGGCCGTCACCGGCCGCCTCGCCGATGTGCGGCAACTGCGGTGAACGCCGCCATCCGCCTCGAAGGGCTCGAAAAAACCTATGCGGATGGCAAGCGGGCGCTGAAGGGGATCGACCTCGCCATTCCCGAAGGCTCGATCTTCGCCCTGCTGGGGCCGAACGGCGCGGGCAAGTCGACGCTCATCAACATCCTCGCCGGGCTGGTGGTGAAGACCGGGGGGCGCGCCACCGTCTGGGGCTTCGACATCGACGAGCGGCCGCGCAACGCCAAGGCGTCGATCGGCGTGGTGCCGCAGGAGCTGCTGTTCGACAGCTTCTTCACACCGCTTGAAACGCTGGAATTGCAGGCCGGGCTTTACGGCGTGCCGAAACACCGCCGGCGCTCGATGGAGCTGCTGCGGAAGGTGCGGCTCGACGACAAGGCCGATGTCTATACCCGCACGCTTTCCGGCGGCATGAAGCGGCGGCTGCTGATCGCCAAAGCGCTGGTGCACAACCCGCCGATCATCATCCTCGACGAGCCGACCGCCGGAGTCGACATCGAGCTTCGGCAGATGCTCTGGGCCTATGTGCGCGAACTGCACGCCGAGGGAGTGACCGTCGTCCTCACCACCCATTATCTGGAAGAGGTGGAGGAACTGTGCGACCGCATCGCCATCATCAGCCATGGCGAAGTGGTGGCCGACGCCACCAAGGAGGAACTGCTGGCGCGGTCGCGCGGCAAGGAGCTGCGGGTGCTGGTGGACCGCGATGTGGCGGGGCTGCCGGAAATGGCCGGGGTCGGCCGAGTCGGGCTGGTCGACGGGCGCCGCATCGACATCCATTATGATCGCGGCGAAACTGGCGCCGGCGCCATTCTCGAATCGCTGCGGCGGGCCGGCTATGGGGTGGTCGATGTGTCCACCCGGGAAGCGGAACTGGAACATGTGTTCCTGCAATTGACCGGACATGCCCCGGAACAGATGGAAGGCGTGCTATGACCGACCCGATCGAAGCGGATGTGGTGGTGATCGGCTCGGGGGCGGCCGGGCTGACCGTCGCCCTCAACCTGGCGGCCGGCGGCCGGCAGGTGCTGGTGCTGTCGAAGGCGGCCATCAACGCCGGTTCCACCAGCCGGGCGCAGGGCGGCATCGCCGCCGTGCTCGATGCCGGCGACACCTTTGAAAGCCACATTGAGGACACCATGGTGGCGGGCGCCGGCCTGAACGACCGCCGCGCCGTCGAATATGTGGTGGAGCATGCCGCCCCGGCGATCGAGCGGCTGGCCGCCCTTGGCGTGCCGTTCACGCCGGGGGAAACGCCGCTGGAGCGCTGGCACCTGACGCGGGAAGGCGGCCACAGCGCGCGGCGCATCGTCCATGTCGACGATGCCACCGGCCTTGCCGTCCACAAGGCGCTGGAACGGGCGGCGCTTCAGCATCCGCTTATCCGCTTCCTGCCCGACCAGGTGGCGATCGACCTCATCACCGACCGCCACATCGACGGCGGCGGCTATCGGCCGCGCCGCGCCATGGGGCTTTACGCCATCGACCGCGCTTCGGGCCATGTGCGCCGGCTGCTGGGGAAGGCGGTGGTGCTGGCGACCGGCGGGGCGTCGCGCGTCTATCGTTTTTCCACCAACCCCGACGGCTCCACCGGCGACGGCATCGCCATGGCCTGGCGCGCCGGCTGCCGGGTGTCCAACATGGAATTCAACCAGTTCCACCCCACCTGCCTTTACCATCCGCAAGTGAAGAATTTCCTCATCACCGAGGCGATGCGCGGCGAGGGCGGCATTCTGCGCCTGCCCGACGGCACCGCCTTCATGGCCGCCTACGACGAACGGCTGGAACTGGCGCCGCGCGACGTGGTGGCGCGCGCCATCGACGCCGAAATGAAGCGGCTTGGCGTGCCGCATGTGCTGCTCGACATGACCCACAAGCCCGAAGGCTTCGTCGAGGGGCATTTCCCGACCATCGTCAAACGGCTGCGCGAGCTTGGCATCGACCCGGTGACGGACCCCATCCCGGTGGTGCCGGCGGCGCATTACAGCTGCGGCGGCGTGGTAGTGGACCTTGCCGGCGCGACGGATCTTCCCGGCCTTTATGCCGTGGGCGAGGTGGCGCAGTCGGGCCTGCACGGCGCCAACCGGCTGGCGTCGAACAGCTTGCTCGAATGCCTGGTGTTCGGGGCCTCCGCCGCCGACCATATCCTTCACCATTTCGACGACACGCCGCCGCCGGCCGACATCCGGCCGTGGGACGAAAGCCGCGTGACCATTTCCGACGAGGAAGTGGTGGTGACGCACAACTGGGCGGAAATCCGCCGCTTCATGTGGGATTATGTGGGCATCGTCCGCACCAATCGCCGGCTGGAGCGCGCCGCCCACCGCATCAGCCTGCTGCGGAACGAAATCGCCGAATATTACGGCAATTTCCGCGTCACGCCCGATCTGCTGGAGCTTCGCAATCTGGTGCAGGTGGCCGACCTGATCGTGCGTTCGGCGCGGGCGCGCAAGGAAAGCCGCGGCCTGCATTACACCACCGACTATCCGGGCCTGAAAGACCCGCCGCGCGACACCGTCCTCTACCCCGGAGTCGACGGCTAGCAGAGAATCTGCCATTTTCCGGTTGACGGCGACGTTATGTGATAATATCGCACGACAGGTTCGCAGGTGATGGCTTTTGAAACCGGTTTTCGTTGAATCCGCTTCCCTTGATGGCGCCGCCGCCGCGCTTTCCAGCCTGTGCCTGCTGCATTGTCTGGCGCTGCCGCTGCTGGCGGGCGCGCTGCCGCTTCTGACGGGTGCGCTGCCGCTGCTGACGGTGGGCGAGGCGCTGCACGGTCCCTACTGGCTGCACTGGCTGCTGATCGGGGTGGCGTTGCCGGTATCGGTTTATGCGCTGTGGCGCGGCTTTGAAAGCCATGGCCGCCGGGCGCCGCTGCTGCTGGCGCTCGTCGCTTTTCTGGTGATGGCGTCGGGGGCGTTGCTCCATGGCGGCGGCCTTGCCGAGCCGGGGCTGACCGTTGCCGGCGGCCTGCTGGCGGCCTTTGCCCACTGGCGCAACTGGACGGCGCGGCCGGCCTGATCGCGGCCCGCCTGACCGTGGCCGCATGTTTCGGGGCGTTTCGGTCTGTCCTACAGGGGAAAAATTTAGTACCGATTTGGTTATTCCATTAACGGGGGATAGCCAATGTGGAAATTACTGTCGACGCTTGCGGCGCTGTCGCTTGGGGGGGCGCTTGGGGGCTGCGTCAGCCTTCCGGCCGATTATGCAGCGGACGGACGCGACACCGCCGAACTGACGCGGCTGGCGTCCGCCAGCGTCGAGACGCTGGTGCTGTCGATCGGGCCTGGGGGCACGCCCGACTTTGCGGCGACGCAGATGGCGATCGAACAGGCGCGGCTGGCGGTGGTGATGCAGGTGGCCATGGGGTTGGGGCGGCTTGGCCTCGAACGATATGCCGGGCTTGGAGCGCTCGGGGCGACGCTCAGCGTCTGCCAGGACGGGGTGGCCCGCTTGCAGGTGCTGCATGCAAGCGACCCGGAATCGGCGATGATTCAGGCGCGCACCCGCTTCTGGCCCGGCTGCGCCATGCCGCTTGGCCTGGCCGCTCTCGGGGCGCAGATGGTGCCGGCTGCCGAAGCCGCGGCGCCGGCGCCCGCTGTCGCCGCGGGACCGGCCCGGACGGAGATCTGACCCGGCCCGCGCGCCGACGGGCGCGCTGGCGGACGCACGACACGAAAACGGCCTTCGACGGGATGCCGTCGAAGGCGGTTTTCGTTGTTCCGGCTGTCAGGCAGCGCTATTCGTAGTCGGCGCTGCTGTTCTGGTTGCGGGGCGGCGCTGCCGCCGTCAGCCGCAGTGCCTCGGCGGAGGCGGCGAGCGAGCCGAGATCGTCGTCGGCTTCTTCCTCGTCGATCCGCACCTTTTGCAGGTCGGTGATGATCTTTTCGGCAAGCGCCTTTGGCGACACGCGCTTCTCGGCGATTTCCCGCAGGGCGACCACCGGATTTTTATCGCGGTCGCGATCCAGGGTGAGGTCGGCGCCGCGCGAAATCTGCCGCGCCCGCTGGCCGGCCAGCAGCACCAGATCGAAACGGTTTGGAACCTTGTCGATGCAGTCTTCGACGGTCACTCTTGCCATGCACCGGCCTCTTTTCGAAAAAATGCGTATGTCGGGAAGGCCGGCGGATACAGCAGCGGCGGGGTTCGGTCAAGGATTTGGGGCGGGGATTTGGGGCGGGCGGCCCACTCTGGCTCCGGCCGGCCTTGACCGTGGCGGCCCCGGCCGGTCTTGACCGTGGCGGCTCCCGCCGCTAGGCGGTCGGCCTGCATTTTGGCTCCGCACGCCCGGTGAAGCGGTGGCCCGGATTCTTCAGGGATCGTCCGGAAAGGGATCGTCCAGAAGAAGACCGCGCGGTTTCCGGGCACCGCCCGTCCGCCGATCGACGGCGAAGGGTGCGCGCCCCTGGCAATTCCGCCGGGGGCCGAGCGAAGGATGAACCATGACGAAGCGCCTCAGCGCCAAATACAAGCTCGACCGCCGCCTTGGCGAAAATGTCTGGGGCCGGCCGAAAAGCCCGGTCAACCGCCGCGAATATGGCCCCGGCCAGCATGGCCAG
>CAYYGQ010000110.1:0-6859 GCA_964471485.1 uncultured Sandaracinobacter sp.
AACCCCGACGAAGTGGTGGCGATGGGCGCGGCGATCCAGGCCGGCGTGTTGCAGGGCGACGTGAAGGACGTGCTGCTGCTGGACGTGACGCCCTTGAGCCTCGGCATCGAAACGCTTGGCGGCGTCTTTACCCGCATGATCGACCGCAACACCACCATCCCCACCAAGAAGTCGCAGACGTTCAGCACCGCCGACGACAACCAGTCGGCCGTCACCATCCGCGTCTTCCAGGGCGAGCGCGAAATGGCCGCCGACAACAAGCTCTTGGGCAATTTCGACCTCGTCGGCATTCCGCCGGCGCCGCGCGGCGTGCCGCAGGTGGAGGTGACCTTCGACATCGACGCCAACGGGCTCGTCGCCGTCACCGCCAAGGACAAGGGCACGGGCAAGGAACAGCAGATCAAGATCCAGCCCTCGGGCGGCCTCTCCAAGGACGACATCGAGAAGATGGTGAAGGAAGCCGAGCAATTCTCGGCCGAAGACAAGCAGCGTCGCGAATCGGCGGAAGCGAAGAACCAGGCCGACAGCCTGGTGCACGCCACGCAGCGCCAGCTGGACGAGCATGGCGACAAGGTGGACGCGGCGACGAAGTCCGCCATCGAAGCCGCCATCGCCGAGCTGAAGGCGGTGCTGGAATCGGGCGACGCCGAGCAGATCAACCAGAAGGCGCAAAGCCTGTCGCAGGCGGCGATGAAGCTTGGCGAGGCGGTCTATGCCGCCGAACAGGCCAAGGCCGCCGGCGCCGAGCAGGCCGAGGCTGGCGAGCAGAAGCCGGCCGACGATGTGGTCGACGCCGACTTCACCGAGGTGGACGACAGCAACAAGTGATGGAACGCCGGCCGGGCGATGATCCCGGCCGGTTGCTGCCGGAGACCAGCATCCGATGTATGCCGAAGCCGATTATTACGAACTTCTGGAAGTCGAGAAGGGCTGCGACGGGACGGCGCTGAAAAGCGCCTATCGGAAGCTCGCCATGCGCTGGCACCCCGACCGCAACCCGGGCGACAACGAGGCGGAAAGCCGGTTCAAGGCCATCAACCAGGCCTATGCCGTGCTGTCCGACCCGGAAAAGCGCGCCGCCTACGATCGCTATGGCCATGGCGCCTTCCAGAATGGCGGCGGCCCTGGCGGCGGCCATCCGTTCGGCAACGCCAGCCCCTTCCAGGACATTTTCTCCGACATCTTCGACCAGTTCATGGGCGGCACCCGCAGCCGCCGCCAGGGACCGCAGCGCGGCAACGACGTGCGCTACGATCTCGAAGTCAGTTTCGAGGAGGCCTTTCTTGGCGGCGAGGCGGATATCGCCATCGACCTTGCCCAGCAGTGCGAGCATTGCCTCGGCAGCGGCGGCAAGCCGGGGGCGCGGGCGCAATCCTGCGGCACCTGCCAGGGGCGCGGGCAGGTGCGGATGCAGAACGGCATGTTTCTGGTGGAACGCACCTGCCCCAAATGCCACGGCGCCGGCTCGGTGATTTCCGACCCCTGCGCCCACTGCCACGGCGAAGGGCGCACCGAGCGGCGTAAAACCCTGCAAGTGAAGATCCCGAAAGGGGTGGATACGGGCACCCGTATCCGCCTCTCGGGCGAAGGCGAGGCGGGGCCGCGCGGCGGCGGCCAGGGCGACCTTTATATCTTCGTCCACATGAAGCCGCACCCCATCTGGAAGCGCGACGGCACCACCTTGTTCGCCCAGGTGCCGATGAGCTTCGTCGACGCCGCCCTCGGCGGCGAAATCCAGATTCCGGGGTTGGACCGCAAGCCGGTCGACGTGAAGATTCCGGCCGGCACGCAATCGGGCCGGCAGTTCCGGGTGCGCGGTCGCGGCATGCCGGCCCTGAACGGCAACGGCGTCGGCGACCTCGTCGTCCAGGTGGATCTGGAAACGCCGACCAGGCTTTCGCCCCGGCAGAAGGAACTGCTGGAGGAATTTCGCGGCACCGCCGGCGAAAGCTGCCCGCAGTCGAAAGGCTTCTTCGACCGCCTGAAAGGCGCCTGGGACGAGTTGACCGAATAGCGGCCCCGCTGCTTCGGATCAGGCCCGAGCCTTGGAAGGCACGCCCAGCCATCGGGCCAGGCGCGGCAGATGCGGCAGCACCAGCGCCTCGAACACCCAGAGCGCCACAAGAGAGACGGCCAGCACCGGCAACAGCAGTGCGAGGACGAGCAGGATCACGACCGCGCCGCCCATGCGCGCCGGCACCTTCGCGGCCGGCGGCGCGCCCAGCATGGCGTCGGGCTTGCGGCGCCGCCACAGCACAAAGCCGCTGACCGCCATGGCGACGAGACCGAGCGCGGTCAGCACGCCGACAAGCTGGTTCACCCAGCCGAAAAGCTGCCCTTCGTGCCAGGCGATGCCATAGCCGACGATGCGGTCGATGATATGGCCGTCGGCAAAGCCTTCGCGCGCGGTTTCGCGCCCGGTCGCCATGTCGTAGGTGATGGTGGTGTTCAGCGGCCGGTTCTGGGAGTCCGAGCGGACCGTCCAGGCCATGACTCCGGGCGCTCCGAACAGGCCGGGCGCGCCCGGCGGCGTGACGATCACCGGAAAGGCGAGATGTTCCGGCCCTGCCCTGGCCACGATGGCGTCGAGGCCGATGTCGGCGGCGGGCACGGGCATCGGCCTGGTCGCCATCATCGCGGCATGATCGTGGCCGGCATGGATGTCGCCGGCGCCGGACGAAGGCGCTTCCCCGCCCAGCGTCCAGTTCTGCGGCCCCTTCACCCAGCCCATTTCCGTGCGGACCGTCAGCAGGGCCGTTCCCCAGATTCCCGCCCAGGGCATGGCCGTGACCAGCAGGATCAGCGCCAGGCCCGACACCCAGAAGCCGGTGACGGCGTGGAGATCGCGCCAGACCACGCGCCGGCCGCCCCTGAGCCGCGGCCAGACCACGCCGGCAAGCCGGCGCTCGCGCGGCCACCAGAGATAGAGGCCCGACAGCACCAGCACGAGCGCCCAGCTCGCGGCCAGTTCGACCACGAGGCTTCCGCGTGTGCCGAGCAGCAACTGCCCATGGACGCGCTTTGCCAGTTCCATGAGGCGGGCGTCGGGGTCGATGCTGCCCAGCACCGCCCCCTGGGGCGACACGAACACATCGCGCATCGAGCGCCCGTCCGCCATGGCCAGATGGATCATCGCCGCATCGCCGGTGCGTTCGGGCAGGCGGTAGCTGTGGAAGCGGGCGCCGGGAAAGGCCGCCAGCGCCGCGTCCACCTGGCGTTGCGGGGCGACGGCGCCGGCGACGGGCAGGCCCTGAAAGGCGCGTTCCTCCCATCGCTCCACCTGCGGCTTGAACAGATAGGCCGAGCCGGTCACGGCCAGCAGCAGGATGAAGGGAAGGACGACCAGCCCGGCATAGAAATGCCAGCGCCAGATGGTCGCGTAGATCGCCCGCTTGCGTTCGCGTCCGCCGGTCATGGCCGTCCCTCCCACTTCAGACCCAGCACAAAGGTTCGCCCCGGATAGGGGTGATAGACGAACGCCTTTTCATCGAACAGATTGTCGACGCCCGCCGACAGCTCGAAGCGGCCGAGCCGCCCGCTGGCCTTCAGATCGACGAAGGAGAAGGCGGTGACGCAATAGAAGGTGTCGCAAAGCGAGCTGCTGTTGTTCTCGATGTTGCGATCCGGCGTGCTCTGGTGGCGGAAATTGGCGGCGAGCGTCCAGTCCGTGCCGGGGCTGTAGCGGACGCTGGCGTTGGCCCGCCACCTCGGCACGCGCGGAAAGCGGTTGCCGACCAGCGCCGGGTTGAGCGGGTTGCGCGTCACGTCGGCGTCGATCCACGAGGCATTGGCGTCGAGCGCAAGCCCGTCGATGAGGATGTTCCCGGCCGAGACGATCAGGTCCGCGCCCCAGGTGCGGACCTTGCCGATATTGGTCATCAGCGAGCTTTGCGCCAGTTCGCCCGTCACCGCGTCGGGGATGGCGATGGTCTGCGAAAAGATGGTGTCGCGGACATCCTGCCGGTAGCCGGAAAGCGTCACCTTGACGTTGCCGATCCGGCGCGAGGCCGTCAGTTGCAGATCGACCGCCTTTTCAGGCTTCAGGTCGGGGTCGAAGCCGTTCAGATCGAGCTGTCCGACATTGGGCCCATAGGCGACGAGACCGGGTTGGTAGAGTTCGCGCACCGTTGGAAAGCGCGTGGCGAGCGCCGCCGACGCCGTGATTTCGGTCAGGTCGTCGGGGCTGAAGCGCAAGGCCGCCTTGGGCGACAGCGCATCATGGTCGCGGCCGCCATAGCGGACGGTGGTGCCGCCGTCGGTGAGGAAGCCGCCCGACGCCCGCCAGCCTTCGTAGCGCAGGCCGAGCGTTGCCGTCAGCTGCGGCGTCAGGGCGATGGCGTCCTCGACGAAGGCGCCGAGCAGCCGGGTCCTGCCGCCCGAGGCGTCGCGCAAGGCCTCGACACTGGCGCGCCGCCAGTCGGAGGTGGTGTGCGTGCGGTTGTCGTTGGCGTAGCCCGCATAGGAAAGGCCCAGCGCCAGCGCATGGGCGCCGAAGCCGCGTTCCGCCCTTGCCTCGAAGCTGTTCCACCAGGCGTCGCCGGTCATCAGCCGCCCGGCGAGGGGCCGAGCGCCGGTTTCGACATCGAAATTATCCGAGCGGCGTTCCCGGTCGTCGAGCAGGTCGAAGCGGCTGAACGACAGGTCGAGGGTCCAGCCCGCCGCTTCGCCCGCCAGGCCGATTCCGGTCAGCAGTTCGGTCGATCGGGCGATGCCGACATTGACGCCGTCGATGCCGATGAAGGTTTCGGCGCCGCCGGCGTCGCGGAGGAAGCTTTTGGGGTTGAGCGTCGCTTCCCGATCGACCAGCAACGCCGCCAGGGCGCGCACTGTCCAGCCGCCGCCAAGATCGTATCGCCCGCGCAGACGGAGCTGGTCTTCGGTGGAATCGACCGTCGCATCCTGCGCGCCGATCCTCAGGAAGGACAGTTTGCTGTCGACGATGCCCTGATCGCCATAGCGCGACGAAGCGCCGACCGTCCGCCATTCCTGCGGCTGGCCCTCGTTCCTGAAATGCCGATAGCCGATCGAGATGCCGCCCCTTGTCCCCAGCGCGACATCGAGCCCGCCGTCGACCGACCAGCCGAACAGCGTCTCGTCGGTCTGGTAATATCTGTAGTTCTGGCCGAACATCTGCACGTTGAGCCGCGCTGTGGTTTCGGTGATGTCGCGGGTCTTGATGAGCATGGTTCCGCCCATCGAATTGCCCGAATAGCGAGCGGAGGTCGGCCCATAGACGATTTCCGCGCGGGCGATGTCGTCGGGGGCCAGCACCGCCCATTTGGGCGCGGTGTCGAAATCCGCGCCAAGGAAGTTGGAGATGACGAAGCCGTCCACCGTCACCAGCGCGCGCGGCGTCTGGGTGGTGTGCATGTTGCGGAACGACAGCGTGGCATTGGCGTCGCCGATATAGCGTTTGCGGACGACGAGCGCCGGCGCGTAGCGCACCGCGTCCTCGACGTTGATGGCGTTGATCGCCGCGATCTGCCCGGCGCCGATGCCGACTCCAAGCGAAGGCGTTTTCAGTTCCCGCAGCTCACGGTCTTCGAGTTGCGCGGTGACGACGATATCGGACGGCGCCGCGGCGGAGTCGCTGGCGGCGGTCTCGGCGCGGGCGGCGCCGGACATGAGAAGCGCGGCCAGGGCGCTGGCCGAAAGCAGAAATCCTGACATGATGATCCCTGTTGTTGTCGAAAGGCCGTCGCGTCACAGTGGACGGCGAGGACGGCTGGCGCTGTCCAGACGGCGGGAACGAGCTGGCGCCGTCCAGACGGCGCGGGCGCGCTGGTTCGCAGAAGATCAGGCGGTGGCAGGTGGCCCTTGCGAGGGCGGGCGCAGATGGATGCCACGGCGGAGCACGGGCCGCTGCCCGGCGCGGACGCTGGCAGCAAGGATGAAGGCGATGGCGGCCGCCAGCAGGATCGGGTCGGCCCCGGCAAGGCCGGGAACCGTCAGGCTGGAAAAGGCGCAGAGCTGATCGGCGGCCTTGTGCTGGTCGTGCTGATCGTTTTGATCGTGCTGGTCCTTGCCGTCGGCACCAGCCCCCGGATCTTCGATCGCAACCGTCCGCACCCCCATGGCGGTGCACAGTTGCACCATGATGGCGCCGTTCGACATGGCCGGCATGAAGCCGGCGGGAACCAGCGCCTTCATCAGCAGCGCCAGACCCACCAGCCACAAAGCCAGCCGCCGATGGCAATGGATATGGCGACGCAGCGAGAGCACGGCGGCACCATAGCCTGCTCCCGATCGAAAGTCACCGAGGACAGGCCGGCCCGGCGTGCCGGGCGCCGGCCGTGACGAATGGACGCAGCACCGGGGAGCCGGGCCGTGAAACCGTCAGCGCCGCATCAGCCGTCAGCGCCGCATCAAAACGCCGCGCGCAGCCCGAAGACGAAATGGCGGCCCCTGAGCGGCGAGGCGTTCTTGATGAACGAAGCGTGGTTGAAGGCCAGTTGGTTCGCCAGATTGCTGCCGCGCACGAACAGTTCGGCGTTGGCTCCGGGTCCGAACGTCAGCCGATAGGCCAGCGTCGCGTTCAGCATGTCGTAGCCCGATGTCGGCGTTTCGAACGCGGCGATCCTGCCCTGGTCGAAGACATGATAATATTCGAGATCGGCCGAGATCGGTCCCCATTCGCCATCGGCGCGCCCGCCGAGCCGGCCGGCGGGAATGCGCGGCAGGTTGCCGAAGCCGTGCCTGAAGCTGGCGCGGACATAGTCGCCGAAGATCGAGACGCCGACATCGGGCGTGACCTGCTGGCGGATCTCGCCGTCGATTCCGGTGAAGGCGGCGTCGGCCGCCGTGTAGCGGATCAGGCGGAAATCCTCGAAGCGGTCCAGGGTGTCGGCGAAGATATAAT
>CAYYGQ010000111.1:0-6856 GCA_964471485.1 uncultured Sandaracinobacter sp.
TCCGCGCCATCCTTGGTATCCTTGCCTGCCTTCCGCCCGGCCGCCCCGGCGCGGAACAGGGCAGGGGCTTCGCGAACCTGCCGGGGCGGCATGTCAGGCGCTGTAGGGCGGGTGATCGAACCCCGCCGGCGACCGGGTGAAAATCTCGCAGCCGCTTTCGGTGATTCCAAGCGAATGCTCGAACTGGGCGGAAAGCGAACGGTCGCGCGTCACCGCCGTCCAGCCGTCGGAGAGGATCTTGGCGTCGGCGCGGCCGAGGTTCAGCATCGGCTCGATGGTGAAGAACATGCCGGGGCGAAGCTCCGGCCCGTCGCCGGCGCGGCCGGCGTGGACGATGTTGGGCGCCATGTGGAAGCGCCGGCCGACGCCGTGGCCGCAGAAATCCTGCACCACGGCGAGGCGGTGCTTCTGGGCGTGCGCCAGGATGGCGGCGCCGATATGGCCGACGGTGTTGCCGGGTTTCGCCTGCTCGATGCCGATCATCAGCGCTTCGTAGGTGAGGTCGACGAGGCGGCGCGCTTTCAGCGCCACGTCGCCCACCAGATACATGCGGCTGGTGTCGCCGTGCCAGCCGTCCAGCACCACGGTGACGTCGATGTTCAGAATGTCGCCGTTCTGCAATGGCTTGTCGTTGGGAATGCCGTGGCAGATGACATGGTTGATGCTGGTGCAGAGCGCGTGCGAATAGCCGCGATAGAAGATGGTGGCCGAGACGCCGCCGTTCGCCACCACATATTCATAGGCAAGGCGGTCGAGCTCGATGGTGGGGACGCCGGGCTTCACATGCGGCACCAGCAGGTCGAGCACTTCGGCGGCGAGGCGGCCGGCGGCGCGCATTCCGGCAAATCCTTCGGCGTCGTTGATGGCGATCGAGCGTTCGTCCAGGTGAAGGTCGGTCATTCTCTGCCTTTCGGGTGATGGATTTAGCGGCGCCCGTGCGGTAGGGCAATGCCATGGGCGCATCGGAAAAGATCTGGACCGCGGCACTGGTCGTCATCGGCGACGAGATTCTCTCGGGGCGGACGCAGGACGCCAACCTCAATTATCTGGCGCTGTGGCTGAACGGCGAGGGCATCCGCCTGAAAGAGGCGCGAGTCGTGCCCGACGACCGCCAGGCGATTGTCGACGCCGTTCGCGCCCTGATGGCGGCGCACGATTATGTGTTCACCACCGGCGGCATCGGCCCGACCCACGACGACATCACCGTCGATGCCGTGGCGGCCGCCCTTGGAGTCGGCGTGGTGGAGCATCCCGACGCCTTGCGCGTCCTCAAGGATTATTATGGCGGCGGCCTGACCGAGGCGCGGCGGCGCATGGCGCGGGTGCCGGACGGCGCCGAACTGATCGGCAACCCGGAAACCGGGGCGCCTGGAATCCGCATCGGCAAGCTGTTCCTGATGGCCGGCGTGCCGAAGATCACCCAGGGGATGCTGCGTGGCCTTCAGGGCAGGCTTGAAGGCGGCCGGCCGCTGTTGTCGCGGGTCGTCGGCGCCTGGACGCAGGAAAGCCTGGTGGCGGAATTGCTGGCGCGGGTGCAGAAGGAAAACGAAGGCGTGACCATCGGTTCCTATCCGTTCTGGCGCGACGGCCGGGGCGGCGCCAATTTCGTGCTGCGGGCGCTGGACCGCGAGCGGCTCGATGCGGCGGCCGTGGAATTGAAGGCGGCGCTGGAAGCAGACGGAATCACCGCGCACGAGGGGGACATATGAACGGCATCCGCACCTTTCTGATCGTCGTGCTGGTGGCGGCGCTGACATTGTTCGCGGTCGGCAACAGCTTCTTTGTCCGCGTCAATTTCGGTTTCCGCCAGTTCGATGTCTGGCTGCCGCTGCTGTTGTTCGCCGCCTTCGTCATCGGCTTCCTGCCGGTCTGGGCCTGGCTTGCGACCGACCGCATGCTGCTTCGCCGCAAAGCAGCGCGGCTGGAGGCGAATCTGGCCCGCGCCGAGGCCGATCTGGCGCAGGCGCGCGTTGAACTGTTGCGGCCACCGGCGGCCGGCGCGCAATCCACGGAAAGCTGAAATGGCCGGCAACCCCGTCTATGTGGCGCTCGATTCGCCCGACCTTGCCCATGCCGAGCATCTGGCGCGGCTGGTTGCCCCCCATGTCGGCGGCCTGAAGCTTGGCCTGGAATTTTTTATGGCGAACGGGCCGGAGGGGGTGCGGCGCCTGGGCCGGATCGGCCTGCCCGTCTTCCTCGACCTCAAGCTCCACGATATTCCGAACACGGTGAAGGGGGCGCTTAGGGCGCTTTCCGGCCTGCCGCTTTCGATCGTCAACGTCCACGCCGGCGGCGGGCTGCCCATGCTGGAAGCCGCCGCCGAGGCGAAGCCCGAGGGCGCGAAGCTGATTGCCGTTACCGTCCTCACCAGCCTCGATGCGGCCGATCTTGTCCGCACGGGGGTGACCGACGGCCCGGCGGCGCAGGTGGCGCGGCTGGCCGCCCTTTCGAAAGAAGCCGGGCTTGATGGCGTGGTCTGCTCGGCGCGCGAAGTGGCGGCCCTGAAGCGGGATTGGGCGGATGGCCTGTTCGTCGTTCCCGGCATCCGCCCCGAGGGGGCCAGGGAAAGCGACCAGAAACGGGTGATGACCCCCCGGCAGGCGCTCGACGCCGGCTCGACGGTGCTGGTGATCGGCCGGCCGATCACGGCGGCGCCGGACCCGGCCGCCGCCGCCGCCGCCATCGCTGCCACCATCGCGGGCTGATGCGCGCCCAGGTCAAGATTTGCGGCATCACCGGCGCCGACGCGCTGCTGGCGGTGCTGGACGCCGGCGCCGACGCCTGCGGCTTCGTGTTCCACGAGCAAAGCCCCCGCCACCTGTCGTTCGACCGGGTGGCGCAACTGGCGGCGCGGGCGCCGCACCTGCTGAAGGTGGGCGTGTTCGTCGACGCCGGCGACGACCGGCTTGCGGCGGCGGTTCAGGCGGGCCGGCTTGGCGCCTTGCAGTTGCAGGGCAGCGAATCCCCGGAGCGCGTCGCCGAAGTGCGCGGGCGATTCGGCCTGCCGGTGTGGAAGGCGGTGGGCGTGCGCACGGCGGCCGAGGTAAGGGCCGCCGCCGCTCGTTTTGCCGGCGCCGACCGGCTGCTGCTCGATGCGAAGCCAATGCCGGGAATGGAGCTTCCCGGCGGCAATGGCTTGCGCTTCGACTGGCGGATCCTGCACGAGGCGAAGCCGGCCATGCTCTGGGCGCTGGCCGGCGGCCTCGACGCCGGCAACGTCGCCGAGGCAATCCGGCAGACCGGGGCGCCGATGGTCGATGTGTCGTCGGGGGTGGAGGCGTCGCCCGGCGTCAAGGATGTTGCAAAAATCGCCGCTTTCGTGAAAGCCGCCCGCCGTGCCTGAGACAACACCAGCCAGCCTGCGGGATCTTCCCGACGCCAGCGGCCATTTCGGCCGCTTCGGCGGCCGCTATGTGGCGGAAACGCTGATGCCGCTCATCCTCGATCTCGAACACGAGTATCGGGCGGCCAGGGCCGACCCGGCCTTCCGTGCCGAACTCGACCAGTTGCTGCGCGACTATGTCGGCCGGCCAAGCCCGCTCTATTTCGCCGAGCCGCTGACGAACCATCTGGGCGGCGCCCGCATCTATCTGAAGCGCGAGGAACTGAACCACACCGGCGCCCACAAGATCAACAATTGCATCGGCCAGATCTTGCTTGCCGTCCGCATGGGCAAAAAGCGCATCATCGCCGAAACCGGCGCCGGCCAGCATGGCGTGGCGACCGCAACCGTCGCCGCCCGCTTCGGCCTGCCCTGCACCATCTTCATGGGCGCCCGCGACATCGAGCGCCAGGCGCCCAACGTCTTTCGCATGAAGCTGCTGGGGGCCGAGGTGAAAAGCGTCGCCTCGGGGTCGGCGACGCTGAAGGACGCCATGAACGAGGCGCTTCGCGACTGGGTGACCAATGTGCGCGACACCTTCTACATCATCGGCACGGTGGCCGGCCCGCATCCCTATCCCGAACTGGTGCGCGACTTTCAGGCGGTGATCGGCGACGAGGCAAGGGCGCAGCTCATGGCGCGGGAAGGGCGCCTCCCCGATATGGCCGTCGCCGCGGTCGGCGGCGGCTCCAACGCCATCGGTTTGTTTCATGCCTTTCTCGACGATCCGGTGGAGCTGGTTGGCATCGAGGCGGCGGGCGAGGGGCTGCAAACAGGCCGTCATGCCGCCAGCCTTGCCGGCGGCCGCCCCGGCGTCCTCCACGGCAACAAGACCTATTTGTTGCAGGACGAGGACGGCCAGATCAACGAAGCGCATTCCATTTCCGCCGGGCTCGATTACCCCGGCATCGGCCCGGAACATGCCTGGCTGCACGAGATCGGCCGCGTCCGCTACGAACCCGTCACCGACGCCGAGGCGCTGGACGCCTTCCAGTTGCTGGGGCGCGTCGAAGGCATTCTTCCAGCGCTCGAATCGGCGCACGCCATTGCCTTCGCCGTCCGCGAGGCGCCGACCATGGCGCGGGAACAAATCCTGCTGCTGAACCTGTCGGGGCGCGGCGACAAGGACATTTTCACCGTTGCGAAATCGCTTGGGGTGGAATTGTGAGCGACCGCATCGCCGCCCGTTTCCGCGGCCTGGAGGGGCGCGCCGGCCTCGTCACCTTCGTCTGCGGTGGCGACCCGACGCCCGATCTCGCCGTTCCCATCCTGCATGCGCTGGTGCGGGGCGGCGCCGATCTGATCGAGATCGGTATGCCCTTCAGCGACCCGATGGCCGACGGCCCGACCATCCAGCAGGGCGACCTGCGCGCCCTTTCCGCCGGCATGAGCCTGAAGCGCCTTCTGGCCATGGTCCGCGAGTTCCGCGCCACCGATAATGCGACGCCGCTGGTGATGATGGGCTATCTCAATCCGGTGCTTGCCTATGGCGGCGATTTCGCCCGCGACGCCAAAGTGGCCGGGCTTGATGGCGTCATCCTCGTCGATCTGCCGCCGGAAGAAGCGGGCGAAATCGACCTTGGCGGCCTGCACTGCATCCGCCTGGCGACGCCGACGACGGACGCCAGGCGCCTGCCGGCGGTGCTGGATGGGGCGTCGGGCTTTCTCTATTATGTGGCGGTGGCCGGCGTCACCGGGCAGGCGAGCGCCGCCGAGGCGGAGATCGCGGCCGCCGTTTCCCGGCTGAAGGCGTCGACGGCGCTTCCGGTCGCCGTCGGCTTCGGCGTCAAAACGCCCGAACAGGCGGCGGCGGTTGCGAAACACGCCGACGCCGTGGTGGTCGGCTCGGCCATCGTCGAACGGATCGGCGCCGCGCAGGCGCAACAGTCGAACGACATTCCGGGCGTCGTCGAAGCGTTCGTCGCCTCGCTTGGCCGGGCGGTGCGCGACGCCAGAAAGGAACCCGCATGAGCTGGCTGACGAAATCGCGACAGCGCCTCACCAATTTCATCGCCCGGCGTGAAACGCCGGACAATCTGTGGACGCGCTGCCGGGGCTGCGGCGCCATGCTCTACACCCGGGACTTGGCCGCCAACCTCTATGTCTGCCCGGAATGCGGCCACCACGAGCGGGTGACGGCGGCCATGCGGATGGAGATGCTGTTCGACGACGGCGCCTTCACGCCGATCGAAGCGCCGTCGCCGCCCGACGATCCGCTGGCCTTCAAGGACCAGAAACCCTATCCGGCCCGCCTGAAAGCCGCCCGCGCCAAGACCGGAGAGCGGGACGCGCTGCTGCTGGCGAAGGGCGCCATTCGCGGCCAGCAGGCCGTGGTTGGGGTGCAGGATTTCGCCTTCATGGGCGGGTCGATGGGCATTGCCGTCGGCAGCGCCTTCGTCGCCGGCGTCCGCGCGGCGATCGAGGCGCGCACGCCCTTCATCATGTTCACGGCGGCCGGCGGCGCGCGGATGCAGGAAGGCATCCTGTCGCTGATGCAGATGCCGGCGACGACGGTGGCGATCCAGGAACTGAAGGAAGCGCGGCTTCCCTATATCGTGGTGTTGACCGATCCGACCACCGGCGGGGTGACGGCAAGCTACGCCATGCTGGGCGACGTGCACATCGCCGAGCCGGGGGCGCTGATCGCCTTTGCCGGCGCCCGCGTCATCGAATCGACCATCCGCGCCAAGCTGCCGCCCGGCTTCCAGCGCGCCGAATTTCTGATGGAGCATGGCATGGTCGATGTGGTGGTGAAGCGCCGCGACCTGCCGGAAACGCTTGGCCATCTCATCCGCCACCTGATGCGGGCCTGAAGGAACAGGAATGCCGACTCCGCAACAGGCGGACTTCGCCCGCTCCGACAATCCGGTGCTCGACCGGCTGCTGCGCGCCGCCGACGTGCAGAAGCTGCGCGGCGTCGACCTGACGCTGGAGCGCATCGAGCGGCTGTTGCAGCGCATGGCCAGCCCGCACCGCAAGCTGCCGCCAGTGTTCCATGTCGCCGGCACCAACGGCAAGGGATCGACCGTGGCCTTCCTGCGCGCGGCGCTGGAGGCCGCCGGCTATCGGGTCCATGTCTTCACCTCGCCGCATCTGGTGCGGGTGAACGAGCGCATCCGCATCGCCGGGCAACTGGTCTCGGACGAGGAATTCGCGGAAAGCCTGGCCGAGGTGCTGCGCTTCAACGCCGGCCAGCCGCTGTCCTTTTTCGAAGCGCTGACGGCGGCGGCCTTCCTGCTGTTCGCGGCGACCCCGGCCGACGCCACCATCCTGGAGGTGGGGCTTGGCGGCAGGCTCGATTCGACGAACGTGGTGGAGCGGCCGCTGGTGACGGGGATCGCCAGCCTGGCGCTCGACCACATGGCGATATTGGGGCCGACCATCCGCCACATCGCCGCCGAAAAGGCCGGAATCGCCAAGAAGGGCGTGCCGCTGGTCACGCAGCACTACCCACAGGCGGTGGCCGCCGCCGTT
>CAYYGQ010000112.1:0-6853 GCA_964471485.1 uncultured Sandaracinobacter sp.
GATGGTGCCATAGGCGCAATTGTTCATCACCACCCAGACGACGGGGATATTCTCCTCGACAGCGGTGGCAAGCAGCGCCGGATTCTGGCCGAAGCCGCCGTCGCCCACCAGCGACACCACCAGTTGCCCCGGCCGCGCCAGCTTCGCCCCCAGCGCCGCCGGAGCGCCGAAGCCCATGGTGGCGTAGCCGCCGGGCGTCAGCACCGTGCCCGGCGTATAGACCGGGAACTGCTGGCCGACGCCATTCTTGTTCCAGCCAACGTCGGTGGTGATGATGGCGTCCTTCGGCAACAGGCCGCGGACATCCTCCAGGATGCGCTCGGGGCGCATCGGAAAGGCGTCGCTGGCGCGGGCCTCGGCCGTGCCGGCGGCGAATTCGCGGCGATAGTCGGCGATTTCGCGGACCAGCGCCGAACTGTCGCGCGCCGGCCCGGCCTCGGCCGCCGCCAGCAGCGCCGCCAGCGCCTCTTTCAGGTCGGCAACGGCGCCGATGGCCGGCTGGTAGTTGCGGCCAAGCTCGACCGGGTCGATGTCGATGTGGATCAGCCGGGTCTTCGCCATGTCGAAGGTGTAGGCCGGGTCGAAGCTGCTGCAATCAGCCTCGCAGAAGCGGGTGCCGAGCGCCAGGATCACGTCGGCGGTGCGGCATTTCTCGTTGACGAAATGCGTGCCCCAGAAGCCGGTCATGCCAAGCACCAGCGGATGGTCGTCTGGCAGCGCGCCCTTCCCCATCAACGAGTGGGCGACCGGAATGCCGGTGCGGTCGACGAAGCGGCGCAGCTCGTCGGCGGCGTCGGCCAGCAGCACGCCGCCGCCGGCATAGATCACCGGGCGCTTCGCCTCGCCCAGCATGGCCATGATCCTGTTCGCCGTGGCAGCGGCAAGCGATGGCTTGGCGATGTCGCGGCTGCCGTCGTCAAGCGCCTCGAACGGGGCCGTATCGACCTTCGCCGAGAAGAAATCCATCGGCACCGAGATCAGCACCGGGCCGGGGCGGCCGGTTTCGGCGGTTTCGAAGGCGCGGCCGAGGATGGCGGCGAAGCGGTCGGCGCGGTCCACCCGCCAGGCGCGCTTCACGAACGGCCGGAAGATTTCCCATTGCGCGGCATCGGCGTGGAGGTTGATTTCCTGGTGCGGGTTCTTGCCGAAGAAATAGCTGGGAATATCGCCCGAGATCACCACCATCGGAATGGAATCGAGCGCCGCCGTCGCCACGCCCGTCGCGGCGTTGGTGAGGCCCGGCCCCAAGTGCGCCAGCACCACCGAGGCGCGTTTCGTCAGCCGCGCATAGCCGTCGGCCATGTGGGTCGCCACCTGCTCGTGGCGGACGCTGACGAAGCGCACCGAACTGTTCGCAAGCGCCGTCAGCACGGCGATGTTGGAATGGCCGCAAAGGCCGAAGATGTGGCGTACGCCGCGCCGCTCCAGATAGCGGACCAGTTGGTGGGAAACGAGATCTTCCATGTTGTTCGTCAGTCCTTCGGTTCGGGAACGGGGCGTGGGGGCGGCCCCGCATAGGTAAAGGGAATGGATTTCGGCATCGGCCCCTTGATGCGCCGGCCCGCGCCCTGCTCTTCCCAGGCGTGCGCCAGGATTCCAACCGAGCGCGACAGCAGGAAGAGGCCGCGCCCCAGGGGCGGCGCGAAACCGAGTTCGGAAAACACCACCGCCGTGGCGCCGTCGATGTTCATCGGCAGCAGCCGGCCCTTGCGCGCCGCCAGTTCCGCCTCGACGGCGCGGCCGATGGCGGCGAAGCGGCCGCCGACAAGCCCGTCCGCCACCGCCCGGTCGACAAGCCCGAGCAGGCGCGGCGCCCGCGGGTCGAGCGGATGGAAACGATGGCCGAAGCCGGGGATGATCCTGCCGTCGCGCCTGATCGCGCTGTCCATCGCTTCGGCCACGGCCACGGCCAGCAGCGTGCCGTCGTCCAGCCGCCGCGCCGCGTCGGCGTACAGTTCCATGCACTGCTGGCCGGCGCCGCCATGGATGTCGCCCAGCACATTGACGGCGCTGCCGACGGCGTTGTTGAGGCCGATTCCGCAGGAAACCGCCATTCTGGCGATGGCGATCGACGGCGCGTGCGGGCCATGATCGACCCCGGCGACCAGCGCCGCTTCCAGCAGGTCCGCCTGGCCTTTTCCCGGCAACTCGCCGCGCAGCAGCAGCCAGATCATCCCGGCGAGGCCAACCCGGCCGATCAGATCCTCGATGGCATAGCCGCGCATGCGGATTTCGCCGGGCTGGATGTCGATCAGGCCGGTGGTCCACCAGTCTTCCGCCTGTTGCAGGCGATCCTTGTCGTTGCTCATCGGCCGAATTCCCTGTCATGCTCCCCCAGCAGGGGCGGCGGCGTCGCCGGCGCCGGGCGGACGCCATCAACCAGAAAGGGCGAGGACACCACGTCGATATCGCGGTCGCCGACGGCCAGCCGCGCCAGCAGGGCGCGCCCCCGCACCTGCTCCAGCGCCAGCGCTTCCTCTACATCGAGCACGCGCCCCGCAGGCACGCCGGCTTCGTTCAGCAACGCCTCCCATTCCAGGCGCGGGCGGGCGCCGAGCGCCGCCTCGATCTCCGCCGTCAGTTCGGCCCGGTGCCGCTTCCGCGCCTCGCGCTCGGCAAAGCGCGGGTCTTCACCAAGCTCGGGGCGGCCGATCACCCGCGCCAGCGCCAGAAACTGTTCCTGCTTGTTGGCGGCGATGTTGATGAGGCCGCCCGCCGCGCGGAAGGCGCCCGAAGGGGCGGCGGTGAAATTGTCGTTGCCCATGCGCTTTGGCTGCTGCCCGGCGATCAGCAGGTTTGACAGCACCCAGGCCATCGAGGAAAGCGTCGCCTCCAGCATGGACACGTCGATGGTGGCGCCGACGCCGCTGCCCTTCGCCCGCACCAGGGCGGCGGCGACGGCGAAGGCCGCCGTCATGCCGCCGAAGGTGTCGGCCACCGGATAGCCGGCGCGAAGCGGCCCGCCCGCGTCGGTTCCGGTGACGCTCATCAGCCCCGACATGCCCTGCACGATCTGGTCGTAGGCCGGCTGGCCGCGCATCGGCCCGGTCTGCCCGAAGCCGGAAATGGCGCAATAGACCAGCGCCGGGCGGCGCTGGCGAAGCGTGTCGGCGCCAAGGCCAAGCCGCTCCATCACGCCGGGGCGGAAATTCTCCACCACCACATCCGCCGTATCCACCAGCTTCAGGAAGGCTTCCCGCCCATCCGCCGACTTGAGGTCGATCGCCACCGATTTCTTGCCGGCGTTCTGCGCCAGAAACGACGCGCCAAGCCCAAGGCCGTTCAGCTGCGGATCGGCGCCGAGCACGCGCGCCAGATCGCCGGTGCCCGGCATTTCCACCTTCACCACCTCGGCGCCGAGAAGGGCGAGCTGATAGCTGCAATAAGGCCCGGCCAGCACATTGCTGAGGTCGAGGACGCGGACCCCGGAAAGAAGATCGGCGGCCATCATCAGCGGCGGATGAACGGGTTCGGCACATCGAGATCGGTGGAGATCCAGACGGTCTTGGTTTGCAGATATTCGTGGATGGCCCCCTGCCCGGATTCGCGGCCGATGCCGGAATCCTTGTAGCCGCCGAAGGGCGAGGTGAAGCTGGTGGCGCGGTAATTGTTCACCCAGACGGTGCCGGCCTCCAGCTTCTCGGTCATGTGCATGGCGCGGTGCAGGCTCTTGGTCCAGACGGCGGCGGCGAGGCCGAAGCGGCTGTCGTTGGCGATGCGGATGGCGTCGGCCTCGTCCTTGAAGCGGAGCACCGACAGCACCGGGCCGAACACTTCCTCCTGGGCGATACGCATATCGTTCACGACATCGACGAAGATGGTCGGCTCGACGAACTGGGCGCCGATGTCGGCGCGGGCGCGCCCGCCAAAGACGCAGGTGGCGCCTTCTTCCTTCGCCACCTTGATATAGCCGAGAATCTTCTCGAACTGCGGCTTCGTCGCCACCGGGCCGATGCGCGTTTCCGGGTCGGCCGGGTCGCCGAGGCGGGCGTCCTTCACGAAGGCAATCAGGCGCGCCACCAGTTCGTCGTGGATCGAATCCTGCACCAGCAGGCGCGAGCCTGCCTGGCAGCTTTGCCCGGTGGCGGCGAAAATCCCCGACACCACGCCCTTCACCGCCTGGTCGAGATCGGCGTCGTCGAAGACGATGTTGGGCGACTTGCCGCCAAGCTCCAGCGTCACCGTCTTCAGGTGCCGCGCCGCCAGTTCATAGATGCGGCGGCCGGCGGCGTCGCCTCCGGTGAAGCCGATATGGGCGACATCGGGGTGCGTCACCAGCGGCTCGCCCACCTCAGCGCCAAAGCCGGTGACGACATTCACCACACCCTTCGGGAAGCCGGCCTCGATGAACAGCTTCGCCAGTTCCACCATCGAAGCCGAGGTATATTCCGACGGCTTGACGACGGCGGTGCAGCCGGCCGCCAGCGCCGGCGCCAGCTTCCAGCTGGTCAGCGTCAGCGGCGAGTTCCACGGCGTGATGATGGCCACCACGCCCTTGGGCTCATAGCGGGTATAGGCGAACACGCCCTTCTTGTCCGTCGGGATGACATGGCTTTCCACCTTGTCGGCGAGGCCGGCGTAATAGTGGAAATAATCGCCCATATAGCGCACCTGCGCCCGCACTTCGGCGGCAAGCTTGCCATTGTCGCGCCGCTCGATTTCGGCAAGCCGATCGGCGTTCGCCACGATCAGATCGGCGACCTTCCTGAGCAGCGCGCCACGCGCCGAGGCGGTAAGCCCGGCCCAGGGTCCGTCCGCAAAGGCCCGCCTTGCCGCGGCGACGGCCCGATCCACGTCGGTGGCGGCGCCCCGGGCGATGCTCGCCCACGCCTTGCCGGTATAGGGATCCTCCGTTTCGAAGCTGCGCCCGTCGAGCGAGGCAACGGCGGCGCCATCAATGAAATGCGTAAAAACCGGCAGCGTCGTTCCGCTCATTCGTCCATTCCCGTTCGCAACCCTCTCTGGCAAGGAGCGCTTCCCCCGCCAGGCCGACGGGGGAAGCGGGCGGCCGGGCAGGAGGATACCCGGCGCGCCACGGATCAGAAGCTGGCCCGCAAGGCAACGCTGACCAGGCGGCCGATCGGATTGCCAGCATAGCTGGTGTAGCCGCCCGACGAATTATAGAAGGAAGGATCCTTGTCGAACAGGTTGCTCTTGCCGCCCAGACTGAGCAGGTCGCCAAGCCGATAGGCGAGGTTGATGTCGACCGTCGTATAGCTGTCCACCTTGTCGCCGCCGGTGCCGAGCGGGAAGCCCTGCGCGTCCTTGTCGACCGGAGTAACGGTGGAATTGCTCCAGTTGTGGAACGAGCCGACATGGTTCAGATAGGCCGTCCCCCGGAACGGCCCGCTGCTGATCCCGGCGTTCAGGCGGCCCTGGTCGCGGATCGACGGGAAGGTGGTGTTGAAGCCGACGGTGTTCAGCACGCTGAACACCGGCGTTCCGCCGCCAACCTGCTGGTCGAACCTGGTGAGGTGCGACCAGGAAGCGCCAAGCGAAATCCGGCCGATGCCGGTATCGAAGCGGTAATTGATGGCGCCGTCGATGCCGGCGACATTCATGTTGATGACATTGTTCTGCCGGAAGTCATAGATGTAATAGACCGCCGACGGCATGGCGCTGTTCTGCGGCAGATTGCCGACCACGCCCAGAATCTGCTCCTGCGTCGCGCCGCCGGGGAAGAAGTGGAACAGATGGTGGAGCGCCGGCGAGTTGATCGCAAGCCCGGCGTTCGGCGACGTGACGCCGCCATTCAGCTTGTTCACCCAATAGGTGGCGTTCACCGCCAGCCCGGGCACATAGGTCGGCACCCAGTCCACCCCGAGCGACCAGGTCTTGCCGGTCTGCGGCTTCAGGTTGGGGTTGCCGCCGTTCATCTGGATGCCCGGAACGGTGCTGGTGCCGATCAGACAGGTGGTCGCCCCCGCGGCGCATCCGGGCACGCCGACCACGTCCGGGAACTGGGCTACCGGAATGTTGAGATTCTGGGTGGTGGTCGCCGTATAGGCGGATTCCCCGGTGATGCCGCCGCCGGACCCGATGCTGGTCAGCGCCGGAGCCACGAAGGATTCGGCATAGTTGCCGCGCAGCTTCAGCCCGCGAACGATGGTCCAGTCGACCGCCACCTTGGGATTGGTGGTGGAGCCGAAGTCGCTGTAATGGTCGTAGCGGCCGGAAAGATTGACATCGAAGCGCTCGACCAGCGGCACTTCCATTTCCGGGCCGACCAGCGGAATCAGCACCTCCAGATAGGCCGACTGCACATTGCGGTCATAATCGAGATTCTGCGTCCGCGATTCCCTCGTCGCCGGGCCGGTGTTGTTCGGGGTGGTGATGTCCTGGTGCAGGGTATACCGGGTCAGTTCGCCGCCGAGCGCGAAGCGCAAGCTGCCGCCGGGAAGGTCGAGCAGCGATCCGTCGAGCTTGAGGCGGGCGTTCTTGATGGTCTGGTGCGCCATGCGCGTCGAGGTGGAATCGGTCAGCATGTCGCGAACCGCGGCCGACGTCAGGTTGCCGGCCTGCGGATGGAACACATCGAGCGCATTACTGGCATCGAGCGGCAGGTTGAGGACGACGGTCGGCGACGGCGGCGCCGACGGAGTCGTCAGGTTGCCGGAACCGTTGGTGGTGCCGTTCAGGGCGAGAAAGGCGCAACTGGTGCAGAGACTGCCGATCGTCTGCTGGCGGCTGTTGTCGTTGCCGATGGTGCCGCCAACCGTCAGATTGAAGCGGTCGCTGAATTCATAGTCGAACTCCAGGTCGGCCATGAAGGTGCGGGCGCCGGAATCGGTATAGGCGCCGGGGCCGAGCAGGTCGTCGCCATTGAAGCGCACCGTGCCCGACGTGGCCGCGA
>CAYYGQ010000113.1:0-6740 GCA_964471485.1 uncultured Sandaracinobacter sp.
TCGACATCGCCGAGCGGCTCTACGAACTGCTGACCGCCGGCAGCGCCTGGCTGGTGCTGCTGCTGTTGCTGGGGATCGGCGCCGCGCTGGCCGTGGGCGGCTCGCTCGCCTTCCAGACCTTCGGCTGGGGCTTCGTCGTCAGCCGCGAATGGGACGTGGGCGGCGGCCGCTTCGGCGCGCTGGTACCGATCTACGGCACGCTGGTCAGTTCGGCCATCGCCATGCTGATCGCGGTTCCGGTCGGTCTCGGCATCGCCTTCTTCCTTACCGATGTGGCGCCGCGTTTCCTGCGCGGGCCGCTGGCCGTCGCCGTCGAGCTGCTGGCGGCCATCCCCAGCATCATCTACGGCATGTGGGGCCTGTTCGTGCTGGCGCCCTTCCTGGCCAACCACATCGAGCCCTGGCTCGATTCGCACCTTGGTCCCTGGCCGGTGGTCGGCGCGCTGTTTCGCGGCCCGCCGATCGGCATCGGCCTGCTGACGGCGGGAATCGTCCTCGGCATCATGGTAACGCCCTTCATTTCGGCGGTGGCCCGCGATCTGTTCGCGACGGTGCCGCCGGCGCTGAAGGAATCGGCCGTCGCCCTTGGCGCCACCCGCTGGGAAGTGCTGCGCCGGGTGGTGCTGCCGCACACGCGCTCGGCTGTCACCGGCGCCGTCTTCCTCGGCCTCGGCCGGGCGCTGGGCGAGACCATGGCCGTCACCTTCGTCATCGGCAACGCCCATGCGCTGACGGCTTCGCTGCTCAGGCCCGGCAATTCCATCGCCGCCACCCTCGCCAATGAATTCGCCGAAGCGGACGGCGCCCTCCACCAGTCGGCGCTGGTGGCGCTGGCGCTGCTGCTGTTCGCCATCACCTTCGTGGTGCTGGCGCTGGCCCGGCTGCTGTTGCGCCGCATGAATCGCCCCACGGAGCGCATGTCTTGAGAAACCGCATTCTCCTCGGGCGACGGCTCGCCAACGCCGCGGCGCTTTTTCTGGCCGGCGGGGCGACGCTGTTCGGTCTCTTCGCGCTGGGCTGGATCCTGTGGACGACGCTGGTGCGGGGGATGGAGGCCCTCGGCCCGGCGCTCGTCACCCGGATGACACCGCCGCCAGGGCAGGATGGCGGCCTGCTGAACGCCTTTTACGGCAGCGCGGCGATGGTGGCTCTGGCGCTGGTCATCGGCGTGCCGATCGGCATCGCCACCGCCAGCTATCTCGCCGAACAGGGGCGCCACAGCCGGCTGGCGGCGGTGGTACGCTTTGTGAACGACATCCTGCTGAGCGCGCCGTCGATCCTGATCGGGCTTTTCGTCTATGAACTGGTGGTGCGCCCGATGGGCCGCTTTTCGGGCTATGCCGGCGCGCTGGCGCTGGCCATCATCCTGCTGCCGGTGGTGGTCCGCACCAGCGACGAAGCGCTGCGGCTGGTGCCGGATACCATGCGCGAGGCGGCGTTCGCGCTCGGCCTGCCGCGCCGCGTCGTTACGCTGAAGGTGTTATGGCGCGCCGCCCTGAACGGCATGGCGACCGGCGTGCTGCTCGGGCTGGCGCGCATCAGCGGCGAGACGGCGCCGCTGTTGTTCACCGCGCTCAACAACCAGTTCTGGAGCGCCGACCTCGGCGGCCCGCTGGCGAACGTGCCGGTGGTGATCTTTCAATATGCGATGAGCCCCTATGCAAGCTGGCATGCGCTGGCCTGGGCGGGGGCGTTCATGCTGACGATGTTCGTGCTGGTGCTGAACCTGCTGGTGCGGCTGCTGGTGCGGAAAAGGAAGGAAAAAGGATGAATGCCATCACGACGGTGCCGGCCGACCCCGGCCGGGCCGCGCTGGAAACGAAGATCGACATCCGCGATCTCGATTTCTTCTATGGCCGCTCGCAGGCGCTGAAAAACGTCAACATGGCGATTCCCGCCGGCGCCATCACCGCCATCATCGGCCCGTCCGGCTGCGGCAAGTCCACGCTGCTGCGCTCGATCAACCGCATCCACGAACTCTATCCCGGGCAGCGCGCCGTCGGCGAAATCCGCTTCGACGGCGCCAATATCCTCGACCGCCGCTACAGCCTCGACGTGCTGCGCCGCCGCATCGGCATGGTCTTCCAGAAGCCGACGCCCTTCGCCACCTCCATCCGCAACAATGTCGGCTTTGCGCTGCGCCACCACGAGCGGCTTTCGAAAGCCGAGGAAGCGGAGCGCATCGAGGACGCCCTTCGTCAGGCGGCGCTCTGGGACGAAGTGAAGGACAGGCTCGACGCCTCGGCGCTGGCGCTTTCCGGCGGCCAGCAGCAGCGCCTCTGCATCGCCCGCACCATCGCCATCCGCCCCGAGGTGATCCTGTTCGACGAGCCGACCTCGGCGCTCGATCCGGTGTCGACGGCGCGGATCGAGGAACTGATGCACGAGATGCGCGACCGCTTCACCATCGTCGTCGTCACCCACAACATGCAGCAGGCGGCGCGCGTTTCGCAGCGCACCGCCTTCTTTCACCTGGGCGAACTGGTCGAGTTCGGCGACACCGGGCAGATTTTCACCAGCCCTCGTCTCGAACGGACGCAGGATTATATCACCGGACGATATGGATAAAGCATGACAGGCACGAACACACGAACACTGAAGGCGTTCGACGAGGAATTCGAACGGCTTCGCGCCCGCATCGCCGAAATGGGCGGCATGGCCGAGGCGGCGCTGGACCAGGCGAGCCGGGCGCTCGCCGGCCGCGATGCGGCGCTTGCGGCGGCCGTCGTCGAAGGCGACCGCCGCATCGACGCCCTACAGGAGGAAACGGAGCAGGACGCCGTGCGGCTGATCGCCCTTTACGCCCCGGTGGCGGAGGATCTGCGCGAAGTGGTGGCGGCGCTGAAAATCGCCGGCATCATCGAACGGATCGGCGATTACGCGAAGAATATCGCCCGGCGCGTACCGGCGATTGCGGACGAGGGGGCGGGCGACCCGCTCCACCCCGACCATGGCGACCATGGGGCCGTGCTGCCGGCGATGGCGGCTGTTGCCGCCGACATGGTGCGCGATGCGCTGGATGCGTTCGCCGCGCGTGATGCCGCCAGGGCGATCCTCGTGGTGCGCCGCGACGATGTCGTCGATGCCTTTCACAAAAGCATTTTCGAGACCGCGCTTGCCTTCATGGCGGAAAACCGGCCCGGCATTCCCCCGGCGACGCATCTCCTGCATATGGCGCGCAGCCTGGAGCGAATCGCCGACCACGCCACCAACATCGCCGGGCTGGTGCATTTCGCCGTCACCGGACGGCGGGTGGAGGAACGCAGCCCCCCGATGGAGACCGGCCGATGACGAAAGCGAGGATTTTGCTGGTCGAGGACGACGCCGCGCTCGTCGAACTGCTGGTCTATAATTTCGAACGCGCGGGGTTCGCCGTCGAGCACACGGCAGACGGCGAGGAAGCGGTGCTTCGGGCGGTGGAAAACGCCCCCGACCTCATCCTCCTCGACTGGATGATCGAGGGCATTTCCGGGATCGAGGTCTGCCGCCGGCTGCGGCGCCTGCCGGAAACGGCGCGCCTGCCCATCATCATGCTGACGGCGCGAGTCGAGGAGGGCGACCGCGTGCACGGCCTGGAGACCGGCGCCGACGATTATGTCACCAAGCCCTTCTCGCCGCGCGAACTGGTGGCCCGGGTCGATGCCGTGCTGCGGCGGGCGCGGCCGGTTCTTGGCGGCGAACCGTTGCGCCACGGCGACATCGAAATGGATCTGCTGTCGCACCGGGTCCGGCGCGGCGGCGAGCCGGTTGAGCTGACCCCGACCGAATTCCGCCTGCTCAGGCATTTTCTCGAACGCCCCGGACGGGTGTTTTCGCGCGCGCGGCTGCTCGATGCCGTCTGGGGCCAGGACAGCGATGTCGACGAGCGCACCGTCGACGCCCAGATCCGCCGCTTGCGGCAGGCGCTGAACGCCGGCGGCGGCGCCGACATCATCCGCACCGTCCGTTCCTTCGGCTACGCCCTCGACGGCGACGAAAGCGCCTGAACGGCTGCCATCACGGCTGTCATCGAACCGCAACATCGCCGTCATTCGGGGATCACAGACGGTCGCTACTTCGCTCCAGAACCTGATAGCAACTGGAGACAAACGAAGTGAAGAACAGCCGAATTTCCTGTCTGTTGGCCGGCGCCGCCGCCCTTGCCACGCTCACCCCGGCGCAGGCGCAGACAGCCCAGAACCCGGAAGTGGAGCGGCTGCGCGCCGAGATGCAGGCGTTGCAGGCCCGGCTCGATGCCGTCGAGGCACGGGCGACAGAGACGGCGGCGACAGCGACGGCGGCGGCGGCGGCGAACCAACAGGCGCCCGACTGGACCGCCGACACCAGGATCGGCGGCCGCGTTTACTGGAACCTCAGCCGCATCGAGCAGAAGTCGGACGGCGTGGCCAATCCCCAGAACGGCCTGCAAACCGATGTCAAGCGCTTCTACGTCACGCTCGACCACAAGTTCGACGACATGCTGTCGGCCAACCTCACCACCGACTTCCGCTACGGTTCGGGGGGGCTCAGCAAAGACACCGCGCTTTATGTCAAAAAAGCCTATGTGCAGGCGAAACTGGCGCCGGAATTCTTCGTCCGGGTCGGTTCGGCCGATCTGCCCTGGGTGCCGTTCGCCGAAGGCATCTACGGCTATCGTTTCGTCGAGAATGTGGTCGTCGACCGGCTGAAATACGGCACGTCGGCGGACTGGGGCGTCCATGTCGGCGGCAGCTTCGGCGACGGCCTGGTCAGCTATGCGGCGGCGGCGCTGAACGGCGCCGGCTACAAGACGCTGGCGCGCAGTTCCGACACCATCGACCTCGAAGGCCGCATCAGCGTGCAGCCGGTGCGGAATCTGTTCGTTGCCGTCGGCGGCTACAGCGGCAAGCTGGGCCGCAGTTCGGCGGTGGCGCCGACGCCGCACCGGGCGACGCGGGTGAACGCGCTGGTCGGCTATACCGGGAAGCGCGTTCGCGGCGGCGTCGAATATTTCGCGGCGAAGAACTGGAACAACGTAACCGCCGCCGCCGAAGACCGCACCAGCGGCTGGTCGGTGTTCGGCTCCTATGCGCTGACGCCGAAGCTGGCGCTGTTCGGCCGCTACGATTGGGTCGATCCAGACAAGGACAGCAACCCCGAACTGGACGGCGAATATTTCAACGTCGGCCTCGATTTCCAGCCGATCAGCAACGTCAACCTCGCCCTCGTCTACAAGCGCGAGCGCGTGGAGCATGGCCTGATCCGCAGTTCGAGCGGCACCGTCGGCGGCGCCGGCAAGGGCAGCTACGACGAAATCGGCCTGTGGACGCAGTTCCGCTTCTGAGGCCGGAAAATCCGGCGGCCTAAAAGCCCAACTGGATGCGCCCGCCGACCACGTTGACGGTGTAGCCACGGTTGCCGCCGGCCGCCGCAATCGCTGCCTGGCCATAGGCCAGATGGCCGCAGCGAAGCCCGGAGCGGGCGCTTTCCGACCCGCCCGCATTCCAGGTGCGCCGATTTTGCACGACAATCCCGCGCTTTGCCCGGCTTCACGGTTGCCGGCGCCGCGGGGTTGGCGATTGCGGCGTCTGGATCGGTCTGATATGCTGTTGAGACGCATTTGCGATTATCGTGACAACAATCCACGGAAGCAAAGAAGATTCGACTCTTCAGCACCGATCTCGACCTGCTGCTGACGCTGGCGCTGCTGCTGGAAAGCCGCAGCGTCACCGTCACCGCCAAACGGCGCGGCATCAGCCAGCCGACCGCCAGCCGCGCCTTGGCCCGGCTGCGCGAACTGTTCGACGACCCATTGCTGATCCGCGCCAACAAGGGCATGCAACTGACCTGCCGCGCCGAGGAACTGGTGGAGCCGCTGCGCCACTGGCTGGCCCACACCGATTCGCTGTTCGCCCGCGGCCGCTTCGACCCGGCCGCCGTCAACCGACGCTTCCGCATCGCCAGCACCGATTTCGGCGTGACGGCGGTGATCGCGCCGGCGCTGGCCCGCCTCCACGGCCAGGCGCCCGGCGTCGTCGTCGACACCGTCGCCTTCACCGACGGCATGTTCGGCAAGCTCGCCTCGGGCGAGATCGACCTTATCCTCTCCGGTCTCGACCCGGACCACAGCCTCGCCTACAGCCGCCGGCTGTTCACCATGACCAGTTGCTGCCTGATGCGCGCCGGCCACCCGCTGGCCGCCGGCAAGGGCCGCATCTCTATCGAGCAGTTCCTCGCCTGGCCGCACATCAGCATCCTGGTGGGCGAGCACGGCTTCGACCGGGTGGCCGCGCTGCTCGGCGCGCGGGCGGGCGAGCGCCGGGTGATCGCCACCACCCCCTATTTCGAAGCGGCGCAAGCGATGCTGGGCGCGTCCGACGCGCTGCTGCTGCTGCCCACGCCCCTGGCGCGGTCGCGGCCGCCCGGTTCGCGCGCCAGCCCGCGCTTTGCCGTGCGCCCGGCGCCGGCGCTGTTCCCGCCGCTCGACTACCGGCTGCTCTGGCACGAACGCAACCGCCGCGATCCGGCCACCATGTGGCTGGTGGAGCAGTTGGCCGAAAGCTGTGCCGTGGATTGTCGATAAGCGATATTCAGTCCTGACGGCTTGCCTTCCCGGCGCCGCCGCCACAATACGCTAATGCGAACCAGTTGCAGTTCTTATCGGAACGGCATTGCCCGCGCCCGGACGTTCGGTTGGGGCGGCGAGGCGCTGCGTCGCGAACAGCTTGATCCATGGTTCAAAAGGGGTTTGGAAAAATGCGATTTGCGGTCGTTTCCCTGTT
>CAYYGQ010000114.1:0-1453 GCA_964471485.1 uncultured Sandaracinobacter sp.
CCGCTTCGGCGGCCTCGGCGCCGCCGGGGCGCTGCTGCTGGCGATCCTGGCCGTCAGCCTCGTCCGCCACCGGGTGCTGTCGCGCTCGCTCGGGGCCGGCATCCTGTTCTGGCGCTGGAGCCTGCTTCTGGCCGGCGGCGGCGCCTTCGCTATCGGCTATGCCTCGCGCGGGCTGCCGGAATTCTGGCACATGGCGCTCGGCATCCCGGCGATCCTGCTGACGTTCGGCACCCTCGTCTGGAAATTCGGCTTCAACAGCGTCGACCGGGCGCTGTTCCACCGCCGCAAGGCCGGAAGCGCTACCGGCAGCACTACGGGCGGCGCTCCAGACGGCGCTCCAGACGGCGCTCCAGACGGCGGCTGACGAGACGGCCGTCCGGCTCCAGCTCCGCCAGCAGCTGCATCGACCCCTCGCCCAGCTCCCGCCGCAGCCGCGGCGCGCTCCTTTCCGAAACGAAGATCCGGTTGGTGAAGATGATTGCGCCAAGGGGGCCGGGCTGGGCGCGCATCCGGCTTGCCGCGGTATCGACCGCGATCGGGCACTGCGACGCCGCTGTCGAAACGGTCGCCACCACCTGCCCGCCCTCGTTCGAAAGGCAGAGGCGGCAGCCCTGTTCCCCGAGGCAGGGCGTGGCGTCGCCGCGCAGCTCGAAGGCATAGGAGAAACGCACATAAAGGCCGCGCAGCGTATCGCGCGGGTCGAAGCCGTCGACGGGGATGCGCCATTCCTCGGCGCCAAGGCGGGCCATTTCGTGCCGCGCGATTCCCGCCGCCAGCACGACGACCGGAAGCAGCAGCGAAAGCCACAGGGCCGCGCGCTTCACGACATCCCCCGCCGCCGGCCGACCAGCCGCTGCCAGCCCCAGCCAAGCGCCAGCAGCAGCAGGCCGCCGACGACGAGGCCGCCGCCGGTGGCCGCCAGCGTGCCGAACAGTTCGAGATAAATGATGAAGATGCGAAGGGCGAGGGCGGCGACGGCGACGGCGAGCAGACCGTTCCAGCCGCTCTCCATGGCGCCCCGCGCCACCATGGCCCAGAGCGCGGCGTAAAGGCCGATGCCCGCAATGCGGCTGACAATCCCCGGCGGATGCGGAACGACGAGAGCGAGGATCAGCGCCAGCAAAGGCCACAGCAGCAGCGGCAGCCGCAACGGCGGCGGCAGCCCGCCACGGCGACGCAGCAGCCACAAGGCCGCCGCCACCGCCAGCAGCACCGGCGACAGCCGCACGACATTGTCGAGCGCATCCGCTCTGGAAAGCGAAACCGCCCAGAACAGATGGACGATGCTGGCGCCGCAGAGGATGCCGGCCAGCCCGAGCTGCCGCAGCAACAGCCGGAAAGCCGGCCGATCCCGGCCGGCGCTTGTGCGCGCGTCGGACCGCGGTCAGCGGCGGTTGGACGGATCGCGCCCGACGTAGGCTTGTGATGTCCCGCGATGACGTTAAAAAGGGTT
>CAYYGQ010000114.1:1463-6730 GCA_964471485.1 uncultured Sandaracinobacter sp.
CAACAGCAGCAGCACCGGCACCGCCATCGCCATTCCCTGCGCCAGCAGCCAGAAGCCCTGCTGGCGCTGCGTTGCCTCGGCCATCATCGCCGGGCCGATGACGGCCATGCCGGCGAACAGCATGGCCGTCAGCCGCGTCGTGCCCATCAGAAACAGCGCCGGCCCGGCGATGGCCAGCCACAGCAGCAGCAGCTGCCAGGAAGGCCCGGTCAACTGGTAGACCTGCGCCTGCAACGCCAGGCCGCCAAGCACAAGGCCGGCAAACAGGAACAGCAGGCCCTCCCGCCACCACGGCCGGCCAAGCACATGCGCCCGCCACACCCCCGCCGCCGCCGCCAGCAGCAGCAGCATGTGCGCGCCAAGCTTCAGAAAGGCGGGGATGCGGTCCCAGTTGGCCGACACCAGCAGCAGCACGCCAAGGGCAACCGCCAGCAGGCCAAGCCCGATCAAGGCGAAGCGCCACACCGGCCGGCGGTCGCGCCGTTCATGCGCCAGGATCCGCGCCGAGGTGGCCTCGTCGATCAGGCCGGCCTCCACCCAGTCCAACAGGCGGCGTTCGAGCGACATGGACAATCTCTGCCCGTCCGCCGCGGCCGACGCAAGAACAACCGCCCCTCTTTCATCGCCGCCGGAACCTCCTACATGAACGCCGGCCCCTCCATCGGCCCACAAGCAAGGAATGCGGAATTTCATGAGCGAGATCGAAACCTGGCACGGCACCACCATCCTCGGCGTGCGAAAAGACGGCAAGCTGGTGATCGCCGGCGACGGCCAGGTGTCGCTGGGGCAGACGGTCATCAAGCCCAACGCCAAAAAGGTGCGGCGCCTCGGCGCCAAGGGCGAAGTGATCGGCGGCTTCGCCGGCTCCACCGCCGACGCCTTCACCCTGTTCGAGCGGCTGGAAACCAAGCTCGAACGCCACGCCGGCCAACTGACCCGCGCCTGCGTCGAACTGGCCAAGGACTGGCGGCAGGATCGCTATCTCCGGCGCCTCGAAGCGATGATGATCGTCGCCGACAAGGAGGCCATGCTGATCCTGACCGGCACCGGCGACGTGCTGGAGCCGAACGACGGCATCGCCGCCATCGGCTCGGGCGGCAATTATGCCCTCGCCGCCGCGCGCGCCCTCGCCGACACCGCTATGGACGCCGAGGCGATCGCCCGCCGCGCCATGGGCATCGCCGCCGACATCTGCGTCTACACCAACCACAATCTTACCCTGGAAACCCTCTGATGGATGCCTCTTTGATGGACATAACGCCCGCCGCCGCCGCCCAGCTGACGCCAAAGGCCATCGTCGCCGCGCTCGACCGCCACATCGTCGGCCAGGAGGACGCCAAGAAGGCGGTGGCCGTCGCGCTGCGGAACCGCTGGCGCCGCCAGCAGCTCGACGCCGACCTCCGCGAGGAAATCACCCCCAAGAACATCCTGATGATCGGGCCGACCGGCTGCGGCAAGACGGAAATCTCAAGGCGCCTCGCCAAGCTCGCCGATGCTCCGTTCCTGAAGATCGAAGCCACCAAATTCACCGAAGTCGGCTATGTCGGCCGTGATGTCGATTCGATCGTCCGCGACCTGGTCGAGGAATCCATCCGCCTGACCCGCGACCTGAAGCGCGGCGCCGTCCGGGAAGCGGCGGAAACGGCGGCGCTCGACCGCCTGCTCGACGCCCTGGTGGGGAAGGACGCCTCCGAAGCGACGCGGATGGCCTTTCGCGACCGCATGTTCGAAGGCCAGTTGAAGGGCCGCGAGGTGGACATCGAAGTCGAAGACAGCGGCCCCTCCATGCCGTTCGATCTGCCGGGAATGCAGCCGGGGCAGATGGGCATGATCAACCTTGGCGACATGCTGAAGGGTTTCGGCCCGAAGCGCACCAAAAGGCGGAAGATGCCGGTCGAGGACGCCTGGGAACTGCTGGTGAACGAGGAAAGCGACAAGCGCCTCGATTCGGACGAACTGACCCGGGAAGCGGTGCGCAACGCCGAAGCGAACGGCATCGTTTTCCTGGACGAGATCGACAAGATCGCCGTCTCCGACGTGCGCGGCGGCTCGGTCAGCCGCGAGGGCGTGCAGCGCGACCTGCTGCCGCTGATCGAAGGCACCACCGTCGCCACCAAATATGGGCCGGTCAAAACCGACCACATCCTCTTCATCGCCTCTGGCGCCTTTCATGTGGCGAAACCCGCCGATCTGTTGCCGGAATTGCAGGGCAGGCTTCCCATCCGCGTCGAGCTTTCGGCGCTGACGAAAGACGATTTCATCCGCATCCTGTCGTCGACCGAGGCATCGCTCACCCGGCAATATGTGGCGCTGCTGGCCACCGAAGGGGTGGAGCTGTCCTTCACCGACGACGCCATCGAACGCCTGGCCGAAATCGCCGTCGAAGTGAACGATTCGGTCGAGAATATCGGCGCCAGGCGCTTGCAGACGGTGATGGAAAAGCTGCTGGAAGAACTGAGCTTCGCCGCCGCCGACAGCCCGCCGCAACGGGTGACGGTGGATGCCGACTATGTGAACCGGCAACTGGCGTCGATCGCCAGAGACACCGACCTGAGCCGGTTTATCCTCTAGATCGCGGAAGCTAGGCAGGCGAAAGCCGGGCGGATGCGCCCGGCTTTCGTCGCTTCCACCTCAGGCAAGCGCCGCGCGCGCCTGCCGCGCCGCCTCGACCATATGAACAAGCGCCGGCTTCACCTCCGCCCAGTTGCGGGTTTTGAGACCGCAGTCGGGGTTGACCCAGAGCTGGCCCGCCGACAGCCGCGCGCCGGCCCGTTGCAGCAATGCGACCATCTCTTCGCTGGTCGGGATGCGCGGGCTGTGGATGTCGTAGACGCCGGGGCCGATTTCATTTGGATATTTGTAATCCACGAAGGCATCCAGCAACTCCATCTTCGAGCGCGAGGTTTCGATGGAAATCACATCGGCGTCCATGGTGGCGATGGACTGGATGATGTCGTTGAATTCCGAATAGCACATATGGGTGTGGATCTGCGTCTCCGGCCGCACGCCCGAAGAAGTGATGCGGAAACATTCCGCCGCCCAGTCAAGATAGGCTGTCCAGTCGGCGCGGCGCAGCGGCAGCCCTTCGCGCAGCGCCGCCTCGTCGATCTGGATGATTTTGGCGCCGGCCGCTTCCAGATCCAGCACCTCGGCGCGGATAGCGAGGGCAATCTGCCGGCAGCTGTCGGCGCGCGGCTGGTCGTCGCGCACGAACGACCATTGCAGCATGGTGACGGGGCCGGTCAGCATGCCTTTCACCGGCCTGTCCGTCAGGCTCTGGGCATGGCGCCACCACGCAACCGTCATCGGCTCGGGGCGCGAGACATCGCCATAGATGATCGGCGGCCGCACGCAGCGCGAGCCATAGCTTTGCACCCAGGCGGCGCGGGTGAAGGCGAAGCCGGCCAGCCGTTCGCCGAAATATTGCACCATGTCGTTGCGCTCGAACTCGCCGTGGACGAGGACATCGAGACCGATCTCCTCCTGCCAGCGGATGGCGCGCGCCGTTTCTTCCCGCAGGAACCGGTCGTAGCCGGCATCGTCCAGCGCGCCCTTGCCGTGCGCCGCGCGCGCCTTGCGGATTTCGGCCGTCTGCGGGAAGGAGCCGATGGTCGTCGTCGGCAGCGGCGGCAGGCGCAAAACGGCCTGCTGCAACCGGATGCGTTCGGCAAAGGGCGTGGCCCGGCGCGTTTCCTCGGGCGTGATGGCGGCGACCGCCGCGCGCACCGCCCGGTCATTCGTCAGCGGCGACTGGCGCCGGCTGGCGACGGCCGCGGCATTGGCAGCGAGCGCCGCGGCGATCGCGTCACGTTCGCCGGACAGGCCACGCCGCAGCAGGGCCAGTTCATCGAGCTTCTGCACGGCAAAGGCCAGCCAGTTGTGGATTTCCGGGTCGAGCCGGGTTTCCAGCGCCAGATCGATGGGGGCGTGCAGCAGGGAACAGGAGGGCGCGATCTGCACGTCGGCCTGCCGCCCATCGATCACCGGGGCATAGCGATCCAGCAGCGTCGCCAGATCGGCCTTCCAGACATTGCGGCCGTCGATCAGCCCCAGCGACAGCAGCAGATCCGCGCGCGCGCCTGCCAGCACCGCCGCCAGTTGCTCCGGTGCGCGCACCAGATCGACGTGGAGACCGGCCACCGGCAAGGCCAGCGCGGTTGCGAGATTGTCGCCCAGCGCGCCGAAATAGCTGGCGAGCAGCAGTTTGACGCCCGCCACCTTCGCCAGTTCGGCGTAAGCGGCGCGATAGGCGGCGCGCTCTCCATCCGTCAGGTCCAGCACCAGCGCCGGCTCGTCGATCTGCACCCAGTCGGCGCCGGCGGCGGCCAGTTTCGCCAGCAGCTCGGCATAGACCGGCAGCAGCCTCGGCAGCAGCGACAACGGCTCGAATCCCGCCGTCTTCGACTTGGCCAGCAGCAGCCAGGTGACTGGCCCCAGAATCACCGGGCGCGTGTGGTGGCCAAGGGACGCCGCCTCCAGGAAATGCGCCACCGGCTTCGTCGTGGTAAGCGCAAATGTCTGATCCGGCGTCACTTCCGGCACCATATAATGGTAATTGGTGTCGAACCATTTGGTCATTTCCTGCGCCGGCACATCGCCGCCCGCTGCCGCGTGGCCGTGACCGTGCGCGCAGCCATCACCGGCGTCTGCATTCTGCGTTCCGCGCGGCGGTTTATCGTTTCCGGCGCGCGTCCCGCGCGGTGTGTCATCACTTCCGGCGCGCGTGCCGCGCGGCGGCTTGTCGCTTCCGGCGCGCGTCCCGCGCGCCATGGCAAAATAAACCTCCAGCGAATCGGGCGCGCCAAGGCCGCGATAAAGTTCGGGGATGGCGCCGACCATGATGCTGGTGTCGAGAACATGATCGTAGAGCGAGAAATCATTGCTGGGGATGACCTGAATGCCGCTGGCATGCTGGCGCTGCCAGATCATCGCCCGCAGCGCCTCCGCTGTTTCCAGCAGCTCATCCTGGCCGATTTTGCCGGCCCAATAGGATTCGAGCGCGGTTTTCAGCTCGCGGCGCGGGCCGATGCGGGGAAAGCCGAGATTGGCGGCAACAACAGACATGCGGAATCTCCTTCGGCCAGTCGCCAGGCGACGGCCGTGTTGATGAACAGGAAGGTGAAAAGGGGGTCGGCGCGCCGGCCCGGTCGGCTCAAGGCCGGCCGAACGCGGCACGCCAGCGCATTCGGGGGCGCATTCGGGGGCGCATTCGGGCCGGTGGCGCGAGCGAAGGGGGCGTTAACATCAACAGCATCGGCACAGCACCT
>CAYYGQ010000115.1:0-6700 GCA_964471485.1 uncultured Sandaracinobacter sp.
CAGTCCCAGTGTGGCTGATCATCCTCTCAGACCAGCTAAGGATCGTCGCCTTGGTAGGCCTTTACCCCACCAACTAGCTAATCCTACGCGGGCTCATCCAAAGGCGATAAATCTTTGGCCTTGCGGCATTATTCGGTATTAGCTCAGGTTTCCCCAAGTTATTCCGAACCTCTGGGCAGATTCCCACGCGTTACGCACCCGTGCGCCACTAGACCCGAAGGTCTCGTTCGACTTGCATGTGTTAGGCATGCCGCCAGCGTTCGTTCTGAGCCAGGATCAAACTCTCAAGTTCATGTACGAACCAGCCCCGGAGGAAAATCCGAAACCAGCCCGTTTCAAGGAGCTTGTCTTTGCACAACGTCTACTGACTATATGTGAAACCAATCTTTCGACCGGCCTCCACAAGCGTATGCGTCGAGACATACAGACAAACAATTACACGACACCCGAGCCTTGAAGCCCCGGGGCGTGGAACCGCCGTCCACATGTCCCTTCATAAAACCAACAATGAGAAACAGCGACGCAAACCTCTGCCGGATTTTCATCTCCGGCCAAACCTTCCGGCTTGTCGAGGGTTCGTCACCAACGCGGTCCCTCCTGGTGGAGGAAGCCCCTCGCAAGAGAGGCCCGACAGAGCGCCGAAGCGCTTGCCGTCGTCGTTGGCGGCGACTGCGGGGCGGCTTATGGCCACCCCCGCCGCTTCCGTCAACAAGTATTTTCAGCCTTTTTTGCGACCCCGAGGGTTTTCCCGTCGTTTCGCAGCAAAAGCCAAGCGGGCCATATATTCTAGGCAATTTCCGCCAAGTTTCAAGCCGTGGCGATATAATCCTTCAATTCCAGCGCCTCGCGCTCGGCCAGCTCGATCCGCGCCTTCACCAGGTCGCCGATCGACACCAGCCCCACCAGGCGCCCCGAATCGAGCACCGGCAGGTGGCGGACATGGCGGTCGGTCATCAGCCGCATGGCGCCGACCACCGAATCGTCCGGCGAAATGGTCACGGCCGGCGATGTCATCATTTCCTGCGCCTGCCGTGCCAGCAGGCCGCGCTGCCCGGTGGCCAAGGCCCGCACCAGATCCCGCTCGGAAACCACCCCCAGAATCGATTCGCCCGCCATCACCAGCACGGCACCGATTCGCCGGGCGGCCAGCACCTCCACCACATCCGCAACCGTCGACGCCGGACCGACACAAACGACATCGGCTCCCTTTTCCGCCAGAATCACCGCAATCCGCATGGGCGTCTCCTTCCAGTCGCATTCCCTCGGCGTTGCACATTAGCAGGTTTTCCCCTTGAATGTCGGAGAAATGAGGTCGATAAAAAGTTCATGGCAGAAGACTCTTTCCAACCCGCCCGTCCGCAGTCGCAATATGAGCGCGTGGCCGAAGCGCGAAGGCGATTCGCAACGCTGATGAAGTTCGTTCTGGTGGCGGCCGTGCTGACGCTGGCCGGAGCGCTCACATGGTTCCACCTGATGGGCACCGAGCTTCGGCCGTCGTTCGTCGGCGCCATCGTCGTCACCATTCTCGGCTCGCTGGTGCTGGCCGGGGCCTTGATGGGGCTGGTGTTCTTTTCCTCGGCCAGCGGAGTCGACGACTCGGAGGACGACGAGAGCTGACCTCGAAGGACAGACGCGGGGACGGCGCGGGCCGCGCCGGGCCGCCAACGACGGCCGAGTCGGGCATTCGGGCAAACCCGTTACTGCGTGCCGGGCCATGGCGCGGCCGCGACAGGCGGAAGGGCAGGGGCCGCCATAGCGCCATACCGGCGCAAGAGCGCGCGCCGAGCCGAAATCGCCCCGTAAGCCGGCGGAGTCAGTCCTCGACCGGCGTCGCCACCTTGCGCGGCCGGCCGCGCCGGCGCGGCTTGGCCACCGCTTCACCCTCGGGGGCAGCAGCCGCATCCTCAGCCGGTTCACGGGCCGACTCGCGGGCCGGTTCACGAGTTGGCGCGCCGCCGAACGCCATCAGCGCCGCCTCGCCGTCCGACAGATGCAGTTCCAGCACCTGCGGTTTGACGGCCGCCGCTTCGGCGGCGGCATGTCGTGCCGGGTCGGCCTGGCGCGGCGGCGCCGATGGCGCTTGCCGGCGCCCGGCATCCGCCGTGGCGGCCTGATCGCCCGCCGCTTCGGCGTCGATGGCGGCCGGCTCGTCCTCGAACTGGTCGAAGACGCCGCGCCGGGCGCGCATTTCCTCCTGGCGGATGCGGCTGTCGTTCAGAACGCGAAAATAATGGTCGGCATGTTGCAGATAATATTCCGCCGCCACCCGGTCGCCGGACTGGTGCGAATCGCGCGCCATCTGCTTGTATTTTTCCAGCAGCTGGTTGGCGTTGCCGCGCACCCGCACATCGAGCCGGTTGCTGGACTGCCCGCCCATCGACTGCCCCATCGTCCGTCCGTTCGGGCCGCTGCTGCGACGCCGGCGGCCGCTCTGCCTGTTCTGCATCCGCTTATCCTCATGTCGAAACCGGCCGACCGCCGCCGCGCCTCCCCGAACCGCTTTCCAGACACGCCTCGCCGTCACTGGGGTCGACAAGGCTCCGGTTGCTGCTCCGGTTGCTGGGTTCGAATCGATCAGGCCGGCAGCCGCCGGAACCGGCCGCTCCGGCTGCTGCCGAAATGGCCATTGCCGCCTTATTCCCTGAATAGACCCCCATTTTTCCGAGTACGAAAAGCTTCGACCGGCAAAGGCGCAATGTCACGGAAAGTCAGGCGTGCCGGTTTGTCCAGCTGCGCTTTCCCCTAGCTAGGCGCTGATGTTGCGCTTGCCAAGGGATTTCTGCGGATTTCTGCGGGTTTCTGCGGCTTTCTGCCCCATTGCGGCCGATCGGACCGATTTTCCGTCACTTCCGGCCGGCCCGCTGCCGGTCGCGCTCGGCCCGCAGCCCGAGCACGCGCGGCCGGCCGGCCAGATCGGCGACGACGGCGCTGGCCAGGCCCGCCGTCGCCGCCAGCGCCCGCAACGCCTGTTCCTGCCCGGCGCCGAACTCGAACAGCGCCACCCCGCCACGGCGAAGAAAGCGTGCCACCTCGGGAAAAAGCAGCCGATAGGGATCAAGGCCGTCGGCGCCGCCGAACAGCGCGCCATGCGGCTCGTGGAGCAGCACCTCCGCCATCAGCTCCTCGCCGTCCGGCACATAGGGCGGGTTGCAGAGAATGAGGTCGAACCGGCCCGCCACGCCGCTGAACCAGTCGCCCGGCCGGAATTCCGCCCGCGCCGACAGGCCGAGGCGCGCCGCGTTGCCGGCGGCGACGGCAAGGGCCGCCGCCGAGCGGTCGACGCCAAGCCCTCGCGCCCGCGGCCATTCGCTGAGCGCCGCCAGCAGCAGCGCCCCCGATCCGGTGCCAAGGTCGAGGATGGTGTCCGGCGGCGCCGCGGCGAAATGGGCCAGCGCCGCCTCGATCAGCGTTTCGCTTTCCGGCCGCGGCACCAGCACGTCGGGCGTCACCCGGATCGGCAGTGACCAGAATTCGCGCATTCCCAGAATATAGGCGACCGGCTCGCGGCCGATTCGACGGCGCAGCATCGCCTCGAACCCCATCCTGGCGGCGGTCCCCACGGGCGCCTCGCCCAGCAGCATCACCAGCCGCTCCTCGCCGAGCGCCGCCGCCAGCAGCAGTTCGGCGTCGAGCCTGGCCGTTGCGCCCGGCAGCAAAAGCGCCGCCGCCCTGAGCAGCGCATGGCGGTCGGTCGAATCAGGCAGCATCGAGGGCGGCAAGCCGCTCCATTTCATTCGTTTCCATCAGCGCGGCGATGATTTCCTCAAGCGCCGTTCCTTCCAGCACTTCCGGCAGGCGATGGAGGGTCAGGTTGATGCGGTGATCGGTGACGCGCCCCTGCGGGAAATTATAGGTGCGGATGCGCTCCGAACGATCGCCCGAGCCGACCATCGACTTGCGATCGGCGGCGCGCGCCGAATGCAGTTTCTCGCGTTCCAGTTCGTAAAGCCGGGCGCGCAGCACCTTCATGGCCTTGGCCTTGTTCTTGTGCTGGCTCTTCTCGTCCTGCTGGCTGACGACGAGACCGGTCGGCAGGTGGGTGATGCGCACCGCCGAATCGGTGGTGTTGACGCTTTGCCCGCCGGGGCCGGACGAACGGAAGACGTCGATGCGCAAATCCCGGTCGTCGATCGCCACATCCACTTCGTCGGCCTCGGGCAGCACGGCGACGGTTGCCGCCGAGGTGTGGATGCGCCCGCCCGATTCGGTCACCGGCACCCGCTGTACCCGATGTACGCCGGATTCGAACTTCAACCGCTGGAACACCCCCTCGCCGCTGACGCCGAGGATGATCTCCTTGAAGCCGCCGAGTTCGGCTGGCGAGGCGCCGATGGTGTCCACCCGCCAGCCATGGTTTTCCGCATAGCGCTGGTACATGCGGGCAAGATCGCCGGCAAAAAGCGCCGCCTCGTCGCCCCCCGTGCCGGCGCGGATTTCGAGGATGGCCGGCTTCGCGTCCGCCGCGTCCTTCGGCAATAGCTTCAGCGCCAGCGCCCGTTCCATCGCCGGCAGCCGTTCCCGAAGTGCCGCAAGTTCGTCTTCGGCCAGCGCGCGCATGTCGGCGTCGGCCGCGGCGTCGCCGGCCAGCGTTTCCAGTTCCGCAAGCTCGCGCCGCGCCGCCAGCAGGCGCCCGGCGGCGTCGGCCGCCGGCGACAGTTCGGCATAGTCGCGCGACAGCGCAACGAAGCGCGACGGGTCGAGCGCCGGGTTGGCCATTTCGTTGGCCAGCGAACGGTGCCGCTCGACGATCTGCGAAAGCCGCTGCTCGGGCAGATTCACCATCCGCGATCCCCGCGGACGGTGAGGATGCGCGTCTCTGGATCTTCAGCGAGGTCCACGCCACCCCTGGCAAGGGCCTCGCGCAGCCGCGTTCGCACCCGGTGTTTTTCGTCAGGAGGCAGCAGGTCGCGCAACCGAAGCTCGGCGAGGCCAGTGGCCGATGGCCCGATATTGAGAACGCGCCGCGCCCCGGATTTCTTCGCTTTTTCATAGCGCTTCCTTTCCGACCCGGCATAGCCGAGCTCGGTGCGGAGGCCGCCGGCCCGCAGCAGGCCGGCCACCCGCATCGCCAGTGCCTCCTGATCGGAAGACTGCGGAATGACGACGATTTCGGTCGCGCTGTCTTCGCGGTCCGGCTCGTTGCACAACAGCATCAACCGCTCGATGCCGCCGGCCCAGCCAACCGCCGGCGTCGGCGGCCCGCCCATCGCCTCCACCAGCCCGTCATAGCGGCCGCCGCCGATCACCGTCGCCTGGGCGCCAAGGGCATCGCTGACGAATTCGAAGGCGGTGTGGCGGTAATAATCAAAGCCGCGCACCAGCCGCGCGGCGCGCTCGAACTGCACCCCGCTCGCCTGCAAGCCCTTTTGCACCGCGTCGAAAAAGGCGCCGGCCTCGCTGGTCATACAGGCGTCGATCGAAGGCGCCGCCTCTACCAGCGGCCGGTCCCGTGCTTCCTTCGAATCGAGAATCCGCAGCGGATTGGTCGCAAGCCTTCGCCGGCTGTCTTCGGAAAGGGCATCGCGGTGGGCGGAAAAATGGCCAACCAGCGCCTGGTGCCAGCGGGCACGCGTTTCCGGGTCGCCAAGCGTGTTCAGTTGCAGCGTCACCCCGGAAACGCCCAGTTCGCGCAGCAGCCGGTCGGCAAAGGCGATCAGTTCCACATCGGCGGCCGGCTCGGCCGCCCCCAGCACTTCGGCGTCGATCTGGTGGAACTGGCGATAGCGGCCCTTCTGCGGCCGTTCGTAGCGGAACAAAGGCCCGTCCGTCACCAGCTTCAGCGGCGCATATTGCTGCCAGCCGTTCGAGACATAGGCGCGGCAGATGCCGGCGGTGAATTCCGGGCGCAGCGTCAGCGATTCGCCGTGGCGGTCGGGGAAGCTGTACATTTCCTTCGACACCACGTCCGTGGTTTCGCCAAGGGTGCGGGCGAACACGTCGGTATATTCCACCACCGGCACTTCGACGGCGCGAAAGCCGAACCGCCGCGCCACGTCGCGGAACACCGCCTTCACATGATGGAAGCGGGCGGCGTCCTCGCCCAGAAGATCCTGCATGCCGCGGATGGCCTGCAATTTCGGCGCCGCCGCTTTCCGGTCCTTGCTCATCGCCGGCGCCCTAGCATCCGGCGCCTGCTATGAAAAGCGCCGTCCAAGCCGGCGCGGGCTATGAAAAGCGCCGTCCAGGCCGGCGCGGGCTATGAAAAGCGCCACCCCGAAAGGCCCAGCCATCATCAGCCGCCGCCCTTGCGCGGCCGCCGCCCGCCCTTCAGCACATTGCGCATGGCGATGCTGGACTGGATGCGGGCAACGCCGGGCAGGCGCGACAGGATGTTGGTGTGCAAATCCTCGTAATCGGCGGCGCTCGTCGTCGCCACGCGCAGATTATAGTCGACATCGCCGGTCATCAGATAGCATTCGCGGATTTCCGCGTGCTGGCGCACCGCGGCCTCGAAGCGGCGAAGATATTCCTCGGTCTGCCGCTCCAGCGTGATGCGGACGATCGCCACCACGGCGTCGGCGTCTTCCGGCAGCGACACCAGCGCCATATAGCCCTGGATCACGCCGGCCTGCTCCAGCAGCTTCACCCGCCTGAGGCAGGCCGAGGCCGACAGGCCGACCGCCGCCGCCAGCGCTTCGTTGGTCATGCGGCCGTCGGCGCGCAGCAGGCGGAGGATGTGGCGGTCAATGCGGTCCATGGC
>CAYYGQ010000116.1:0-6695 GCA_964471485.1 uncultured Sandaracinobacter sp.
CGAACAGGTTGCTGACATTGCCGAAGATCTCGACGTTGCCATTGCCCTGCGGGATGGTGAAGCGGACGGCGAGGTCGGTGTAGAACACCGAGCCGACACGGCCCTCCTCGAAGACGATCGGCCTCGGGCCGCCGGGAACGTCGAGCCGCATCGGCCCGATATATTGTTCGGAGACGGTCACGCCGAAGGGACCGTTGCTGTAGTCGAGCGACAGCGAGCCGCGCCAGCGCGGCATGCCGGCCGGGTTGCTGGAGACGACGCTGACCCCGGCATAGTGGGAAATGGGCGCGCCCAGATATTGCTGCGCGTCGAACTTGCCCAGATAGTTGGCGTAGAGCCGGGCGGCGAGCGCTCCGTTGCCGAGGCTGGTGCGGTAGCTGGCGTCGATGTCCAGCCCGGCCGTCTCCAGGAAGGAGATGTTGGCGGGCACGACATAGACCATGCTCGGGAAGCTGGTCGGCGTCGCGCGGTCGATCAGGCCGCATTCGACGGCGCCGGTGCCGCCGGCGTTGGCGCAGTTGGTGAGGATCTGCTGCGCGCTCAGCGTGTCGATGATGTCCGTCACCTTGATTCGGTAATAGTCGACCGCGATCGAGAAGCCCGGCGCGAAGGCAGGCGACAGCACGCCGCCGAAGGTTAGCGTCTTGCCGATTTCCGGCTTCAGGTTGGTGTTGCCGGACGTGGTGCTGTTGACGTTGACGTTCATGCCGCTGCCGTAGATGACGTTGCCGCTGCCGTCCTTCACCTGCACGTCGTTGACGATGCCGATGCCGCTTTGCGAGCCGGCATAAAGTTCGAACAGGTTGGGGGCGCGGATGTCGCGCGACCAGGTGGCGCGCAGCAGCAGGTCTTCGGTCGGCTTCCAGGTGCCGCCCAGCTTCCAGGTCTTCACCGTGCCCGACGAGGAATAGTCGGTGATGCGGGCGGCGCCGTTCAGGCTCAGCTCCTCGAAGAAGGGCGTGTCGCGCAGCAGCGGCACGGCGACTTCGGCGAACGCTTCCTTGACGTTGATGCTGCCATGCCCCGAGCCGACGTTGACCAGCCAGTAGTGGAGGGCGCCCGACGGCACATCGCGCAGACCGGCGAAATAGGCGGCGCGGATCGCCGCCGTCTCGGCCGCCGTCGCCCCCGCCAGCAGGGCCGGGTCGGCGTTGCTGGTGAGGTCGAAGGAGGATTTGCGGTATTCGCCGCCGACGACGAGATCGACCGGGCCGGCCGGCAGTTCGAACAGGCTGCTGCTGATGCTGCCTTCGACCGAATCCTGCTTCATGAGGGCGCGATAGCCGGAGGTGCCGGTGGCATATTCATAGCCGGCCGGGGTGGAGAGGAAGGAATTGCCGTGCAGCACGTCGAGCGGCGTGCAGCCGGCGTAGTGGGCGGCGTTGGCCGGGTCGAGCAGCACCCGGCAGGTGGGCTGGCCGGTGTTCGGATCGGTCACCGCATCGATGGCGGCGAACACATTTTGGCTCTTCCAGAGGCCCGAGGTGTTCATGATGTGCTTGGTTTCGCCGTGCGTGTAGCTGAGGCTCCACCTGGCCTGGCCGATTTCCCCGTCGAGACCGGCGGTCGCCATCCAGAAGGTGGCGCGCTCGTTGGCGATCGGCTGCGGGTTGCCGGGGTCGGCCTGGCCGATGACCAGATAATCGTCCTCGGTCGGCAGCGAGGCGTCGAGTTCGGGCGACAGATAGGGGTTGCCCTTGTGGATGGTCATGGCGAAGGTCGGCGGCACCAGCGCGTTCTGCTGCGAGGGATAGCGCATCTCGGTCCGCGACCAGATGCCCTGCACATAGGCGTTGACGCTCGGGGTCAGCTCGTAGCTGAGGCGGCCGAAGGTCTGGTAGGTCTTGTAGGGGGCGATGGCCGCGTTGTTGGCCGGAATGCCATAGCCGTCGCCGCCGATCTGGAAGCCGGCGGTGCCGACCGCCTGGCCGGTGTCGAACGGCCGCGTGGTGCCGTTGCTGTTGATGTAGTTGCCGACATAGGGGTTGCCGGCGACGTTGGAGCCGACGATGCGGCCGTTCGGCGAAATGGCCGAGATCAGCACATTCTTGCGGATGACATAGGGGTTGGCGTCGGTTCCCGGCGCCCCGGCGCCCGGATTCTTGCCGACATAGGCATAGCTTTCCCGGCCCTCGACGCGGTCGCTGCGCAGCATGCCGCTGGTCTTGTAATATTCGCCGCTCAGCAGCACGTGGCCGCGACCGTCGGCGAAGTCCATGCCGCCGGCAAGGCCGATCCGATGGTCGGCGCTGTAGCCGCGCTGGGCGATTCCGGCCTGCGCCACGCCCTTGATGCCGGTGAACTGCTTGTCGAGCACGAAGTTGACGACGCCGGCCACGGCGTCCGAGCCATAGCCGGCCGAGGCGCCGCCGGTGACCACGTCGACGCGCTGCATCAGCATCTGCGGCAGCACATTGGTGTCGACGGTGCCGATATAGGTGGTGGCGGGAACGCGGATGCCGTCGAACAGGATCAGCGTGCGCAGCGGACCCTTGGGGTTCGGCCCCGGCGTGCCGAGGCTGCGCAGGTTGAGGACGTTGCCGTGGATCGGAACGGTGGACCAGTTGTTGGCCGATTTCCCCGGGCTCATCGAGTTGCCGAACTGCGGCAGCTTGTTGAGGGCGTCGGGAACGCTCGAAGGCGTGCTTTTCAGCAGATCCTCGGCGGTGGCGACGGTCACCGGGGTCGGCGCGGTATAGCCGTCGCGGACGATGCGCGTGCCGGTGACGATGATGGCGCCGAGATCGTCGTCGGCGACGCTGCTCTGCGATGCATTTTCCTGCGCCTGCGCCGGAGCGGCGGCCAGCGCGCCCATGCCCAGCGCGCCGAGGGTCAGTGCGCCCATGCTTAGTGCAGTTGTCGTCATCAGCGCGGAAAGACCGTAGAATCGCATGCAAACCTCCCTAGAGACTCGTCGTGGACGCGTTATCTGAGCGAACCTTGACCTGTGACGCAATTTTATAATTTGCCGAATCTTGCCCGTCAATGTAATTTTGGTGAAAGATTTCGCAAAGGTTTGGCGCCGGGGTTTGTCTTGGTTGACCCGGCCGCTGTCCGGGCGGGATCTTGGTCCGTTCCCGGCCGTTCGGTAGGCCGTTCTGTGGCATGCGGCGCTGCTCGAATCGGGCGGTATATTGCCGCAGGCGAGGGATGCCGTCGGAATGCCCGGCCGACTCCGGCCCGTCCTGCGGTTCATCCTACGGTTGGTCGGCTTTCGCGCCGGCGGCTTGCGGCCGATTCGTTCAAATAATATCCTTACATGCAATTTTTGCTGGCCAGATGCCGCTGGCCTGCGATAAGCGGGGCGGCGTCAGATCAGAATGGGGAAGCCATGCGTTCGCGGGAAATTCATCTTGTCAGCCGCCCGGCCGGAATGCCGGGGCCAGAGCATTTCCGGCTGGTCGAAGCCGAGGTTCCGCCGCCCGCCGAGGGCGAGGTGCTGGTGCGGAATCTGTTCATGGCCGTCGATCCGGCGATGCGCGGGCGCATGTATGGCGGCGACAGTTATGTGACGCCCTTCGCGCTCGATGCGCCGATGGAAGGCCCGGCCATCGGCACCGTGCTGGAATCGCGCCACCCGGATTTTGCCCCCGGCGATCTGGTGTTCCACCGCCTCGGCTGGCGCGAGGCCTTCACCGCGCCGGCCGAGCGGCTGGAGCGGCGCGAGCAGGACGGCGTCCTGCCGCCGCAGGCCTATCTCACCTTTGCCGGCGTCACCGGCCTGACCGCCTGGGCCGGCCTTCTCCGGGTCGGCGCGCTGAAGCCGGGCGACGTGGTGTTCGTGTCGGCGGCGTCGGGGGGCGTCGGTTCGCTGGCGGCGCAGATCGCCAGGATCAAGGGGCACAAGGTGGTGGGGGCCGCCGGCGGCCCGAAGAAGCGGGCCTTCCTGAAGGACGTGCTCGGGCTTGACGCCGCCATCGACTACAAGGCGGAAGCGAATCTGACCAAGGCGCTGGCGCGCGAGCTGAAAGCCATCGGCGAGCGCGGCATCGACCTCTATTTCGACAATGTCGGCGGCGAGCATCTGCACGCGGCCATCGCGCTGTCGAACCAGTTCGCGCGCATCGCCGCCTGCGGCATGATCTCGCAATATAATCTCGCCGGCGAGGCGCCGCTCGCCCCGCGCAACCTGATGCTGATCATGGGGAAGCGCATCCGCATGGAAGGCTATATCGCCACCGACTTCATGCCGCTGTGGCAGCATTGCATGGCCGACATGCGCGCCTGGTATCGGGCCGGCCTGCTGCATTCCGAGGAAACCATCCACGACGGCATCGAGCAGGCGCCCGCCGCTTTCCTGTCGCTGTTCGGCGGTGCCGGCATCGGCCGCACGCTGGTCCGGCTCGGCGGAGAATAGGGGGGAATAGCATGTATCGTCTGCTGGCGGGGGTTCGGGTGATCGAGGGGGCGGCGTTCATCGCCGGGCCTTCGGCCGGTCTCTATTTCGCGCAGATGGGGGCAGAGGTGATCCGCTTCGATTCGATCGGCGGCGGGCCGGATTTCCGCCGCTGGCCGCTGTCCGCCGACGGCGCCAGCCTGTACTGGGAGGGGCTGAACAAGGGCAAGAAGTCGATCGCCATCGACCTCCGCCACCCCGAGGGGCGCGCGCTTGCCGTGGCGCTGGCGACGGCGCCCGGCCCCGAGGGCGGCCTGTTCCTCACCAATTATCCGGCCGATGGCTTCCTCGCCCACGAAGCGCTGAAGGCGCGGCGGGCGGACCTCATCACCACCCGGATCATGGGCTGGGCCGACGCCCGCCCCGCCGTCGACTATACGGTGAACGCCGCCGCCGGCGTGCCGATGATGACCGGTTTCGACGGCGAGCGTCCGGTCAACCATGTGCTTCCGGCCTGGGATCTGCTGGCCGGCGCCTACGCCGCCTTCGCCACGGTTTCGGCGCTGCTGCAACGGCGGCTGACCGGCGAGGGCGTCGAGATCCGCGTGCCGCTGTCGGACATTGCCGTCACCAGCCTCGGCCATATGGGGAATGTGGCGGAAGTGCTGGTGCACGGCGACCGGCCGCGCATGGGCAACGATCTTTATGGCGCCTTCGGCCGCGACTTTCTCTGCGCCGACGGGGCGCGGCTGATCGTTGTCGCCATCACCAGAAAGCAATGGAGTTCGCTGCTGAAGGTGCTTGGCCTCGGCGACGCCGTTGCCGCGCTCGAACAGGAACTGGGCACCAGCTTCGCCGACGACGAAGGCCAGCGATTCCGGCATCGCGCAAGGTTGATGCCGCTGTTCGAGGCGGCCTTTGCCGGGCGCGCCAGCGGCGCGCTTCAGCAGGCGTTCGACGCCGCCGGAGTCACCTGGGGGCGCTACCAGTCGCTGCACGAGGCGGTGACGGGCGACCCGCGCCTGTTCACCGCCAACCCGCAATTCCAGACCATCACCCACCCCAGCGGCCTTTCCTATCCGGCCGCCGGCCCGGCGGCGACGCTGGCCGGCCTGGCGCGCGACGCGCTGCGCCCGGCGCCGCGGCTTGGCGAACACACCGACCAGGTGCTGGCCGAAGTGCTTGGCCTGTCCAGCGGCGAAATCGGCGTCCTCCACGACCGGCGGGTGGTCGAACAGCAATGAACGAAGGCAAGGCCATGTCGATTTCGGATTCGGACCTCGACCATTGGCGCCAGTGGATCGGCCGGCGCCAAAGCGTCACCGAGCGGATCGAGCCGGTGCTGCTCGATCGCTACGCCGCCGCCATCGGCGAGCCGAGGGATGGCGCGAAGGGCGGGGAACTGCCGTCGGGGGAACTGCCGTCGCTGGCCCATTGGGCCTTTTTCCTGGCCGCCGTGCCGCCCGGCGACATCGGCGCCGACGGCCACCCCAAGCGTGGCGGTTTCCTGCCGCCGATCACGCTGGAACGGCGGATGTTCGCCGCCAGCGACCTGCGCTTTCACCGGCCGCTTCGCGAAGGCAAAGAAGCGACCCGCCACGCCGAAATCCTGTCGCTGACGCACAAGGTCGGCCGGAAAAGCGGCGATCTGCTGCTGCTCGACGTCGGCTATGCCATCGAGCAGGGGGGTGACCTCTGCATCGAGGAGCGGCAGACTATCGTCTATCGCGGCGGCGGCCCCGGAGTGCAGAGCGCCACGCCGCCGGTCGAGGACCGCCAGCGGCCGGCGCCCGCCGGCGCCGAACTCTGGACTCCGGGGCCGGTCGAGCTGTTCCGCTTTTCCGCCGTCACCTTCAACAGCCACCGCATCCACTATGATCTTCCCTACGCGACAGAGGCCGAGGGCTATCCGGGCCTCGTCGTCCACGGCCCGTTCACCGCCGCCCGCCTGCATGGCCTGGCGCGCCGGCTGGCAGGACCGCTCGGGCGCTTTTCGTTCCGCGCCGAGGCGCCGCTCTTCGCCGGCCAGCCGGTGTGGCTGGTTGCCGATGCGGAAAGCGGTGAAGCGGAAAGCGGTGAAGCGGAAAGGCAAGTGGTCGCGCGCCGCGCCGATGGCGCCGTCGCCATGACCGCCCGCTACACCGCCCGTGACACCGTCCGTTCTGCCGCCCGTGACGCCGCTCAGGCCGGGATTTCAGCATAATCCTGCCCTTCGGTGCAAACTTGTTGACGATATGACGTTGGCCTCCTATGCAGGAAAGCCATGTTGGCGTGGGCGCTGGTGCTTCCCGCCGAGGATCGAGGGGCAGGCGGATGGATGCCGAGACATTCCAGCTTTTTCGTGAAACCATCAGGCGCT
>CAYYGQ010000117.1:0-6675 GCA_964471485.1 uncultured Sandaracinobacter sp.
CGGCTCTTTCAGGCAGGAAAGGCAATGGCTTTCGGTGGCAAAGCCGTCGGGCAATGGGGTGCCGCACTGCGCGCAGCGCGCCGCCCCCGGCAGCGCCGACCAGCAGTCGGCGCAAAGCGAAAGCGCCGTGGCCACCGGCGCCCGGCAGATCATGCAGACCGGAGGGGTAAGCAGGTCGACGAATCCGCGCGCGCCCGCCTTCAGCCCCTCGACAATCCGCAACGCCGTCGCCATTGCACTGCCATACCATGGTTTCGGCGATTGGCGAGATGACGGATTTTCTCCCCTTTGACGCGGCGGCGCGCCGCCGCGCCCGCGACCGCGCCGCCGGGCTGATTTCCGGCCGCGAGCAGTTGCTGCGCCATATCGACGAGGAACTGGCGGCCCGGCGCGCCCTGCTGGGACCGGCGCCTGAAGGCCCGGAGCTGCGTATCGGCCTGCTGCTGCCGCCCCCAGAGGGGAGCATCGGCCTTGATCCGTCGCCGGTGCTGGCAAAGCGCCATGGCGGCCTCTCCGGCGACGAGGCGCAGCGGCATTTCGACGATGGCCGCTTTGCCCGGGTGACGGCGCTGATGACGCTGCATGGCGTCAACGACCTGCCGGGGGCGTTGCGGCTGATCCGCCGCGCGCTCATGAGCCAGGGGCGGTTTCAGGCCGCCTTTCCGGCCGGCTTCTCGGCGGCCAGCGTCCGTGATGCCTTTGTTGCCGCCGACGGCGGAGAGACCGATGCCGCCATACCAAGGGTCGGGCCGACGGTCGATCCGGCCGAGGCCGCCGGCCTGTTGCAGCGCGCCGGCTTTGCCGATCCGGTTGCCGAAGTGGTCGATCTTACCCTTCGCTACCGGACGTTGGCCGATTTTGCCCTGGACGCCCGTGCCCATGGCGATAGCGGCTGGCTTGCCGCGCGCCGGCGCGGGCTGACGACGCCCCGGCGCTGGGCGCGGGCCGAGGACGCCTTCGCCGCCGGGCGGCAGCAGGACGGCCGGGTGCCGGTGACGGTGCAGATCCTCTATGTGTCGGGCAAGGCGGAAAGCCCGGCCGATCTGTTCCGCCGCAAGTTCGGCGCGCATTGGGCGGCCGGACGCTGATTCAGGGCATCGCTGCCAGATAGGGACGCAGCAGATCCGCGTGGGTGATGGCGAGGAAATGCCCGGCGCCTGGAAAGCGATGCGCCGCCATGGTGGGGCAGCGTTCCCGGAGCAGCGTTTCCATGTCCGGGGGAACCATGCTTTGCTCGCCCGCCAGCAGCAGCGCCGGCGGCGGCAGCGGTTTTGCAAAACTGTCGGCAAGCGTCGAGGTGATGCCCCGGTAGCAGGCGGCCTCGAAGGCCGGGGCGCAGGCAAGGCGCACGCCGTTGCCGTCGTCGACAAGGCCGCCGTCCAGATAATCGTCGAGCGCCTGCTCGGGCCAGCCGCGAAAGGCGCCGCGCTGGTGATAGGCGGCGCGGATTTCGGCGCGGCTTTCGAAATGGGCGCGCCGCCGTTCCGCCTGCTGGGCAAGGAGGCCGGCCGGGGGCTGCCCGGCGGCCCGCATCGCCCGCACTTCCGCCACCTGGGCGAAAGGGACCGAAGGCGGGTCGATCAGCAGCACCGAGGAGGCGAGGCCCGGATGTTCGGCCGCTGTTTCAAGCGAGACGCTGCCGCCGAAGCTGTGCCCGGCCAGGCGCGCCTGGCCTTCGCCGAGCGCCCGCACCAGATGGGCGAGATCGTCGCGGAAGATCCGCCAGTCGGTCGGGATCTGCGCCGGATCGGCTTCGAGCTCGGTTCTGCCATGGCCGCGGGCGTCATAGGCGACGACGCGGAAGCTGCGCCCAAGCGGACCCAGCAGGCCAAGATAGGCGCGGGCGCACAGGCCGGTTGCGTGCGTGAAGACCAGCAGCGGCCCGCTTCCCCATTGCAGGGTGAACAGACGGCCGCCGGGGACGGCGACGAAGATTTCTTCGATGTCTTTCCGGTAAAAGCCGGCGGCCCCAGTCGGTGAAGAGGCTGGCGACGGCAAGTTTTCCGCGGATTCGGCCGGGCGGGGGCGGGGCGCATTCCGGGACGGATTCTGGGACGAATTCATGGGCCAAGCCTAGCAGCGCCGCGCCCGTCTGGCACCTCGTTTTAACGACAGCCCGGATGGTTCCGCCCACTGGTTTCCGCCGGCTTGCTGCTGTGGCCGGTCGATGGAGTGCGGCGCGAACCGCGCGGCGCCCCTGCGTTTACAGCATGGCCCGTTTCGATGGACTTATCGGAAACGAGGAACGCGGTGGACCAGCCTGAAGCATGCCCTGTGCGGCAATCATGCGAATAGGAATCCATGCGGAAAAACTAGGAAGACAGAGCGGCCGGTTTGATGCCGCCAAAGCGGCGCGCGCTAGCGCAGCGCCGCCGTTGCTTTCGCGGCCGGCGTCGCCGTTTCGGCCGGGGCGCCGGCGCTGCCCTGTTCGACCAGCCGTTCCAGCACCTGGTCGTTGAGGTCGCCCGGTTCGGCGAGAATGTCGGCCACCGCGATCTGCTGGCCGCCGCGCCGCGCTTCCAGCACTTCGAAACCGGCGTTCAGCAGACTTTCGACATTGCCGTCGCGCGCCTTGCTGCTCGGCCCGCCCAGCACCACCGCCACCAGCCGCCGGCCGTCGCGGACGGCGGAGGCCGACAGCGTGAAGCCGGCGGCGTTGGTGAATCCGGTCTTGATGCCGTCCACGCCCGGCATGGTTTTCAGCAGGTTGTTGTGGTTCACCAGCACCTGTTTGCCGAAGTGAAATTCCTTCTGCTGGTAATAGGTGTAATATTGCGGGAAGTGGCGGATGGTCGCCTGCGACAGCAGGAAGATGTCGCGCGCCGTCGATACATGCCTGGAATCCGGCAGGCCGTTCGGATTGACGAAATAGCTGTTGCGCATGCCAAGCTGGCGCGCCCGCGTCGTCATCAGTTCGGCGAAGGAGGCAACGCTTCCAGAGATTTTTTCCGCAAGCGCAACGGCGACATCGTTTGCGGATTTGGTGGCGAGGCTGCGGATGGCCTGATCGACGCTGAGCGTGGCGCCCGACGGCAGGCCCAGCTTCGACGGCACCTGGCTGGCGGCGAGTTTGCTCATCGTCACCCGGTCGTCGAGCTTAAGCTTGCCGGAATCCAGTTGCTCGAACACCAGATAGAGCGTCATCACCTTGGTGATCGACGCCGGGAAACGCTGCTCGTCGGCCTGGCGGGAATAGAGCACCTCGCCGGTGTCGGCGTCGGCGAGGAAGGCGGCGTATTTCGGCTGGGTGTAAAGGCTGAGCGCCTGCGCCGGCGTCGCGGCAAAAACGGCGCCGCAGCAAAGCGTGGCCATGGCCATCGCAACGAGCATCCCTGTCCGGCGTTGTGCCATCCCTCGCCTCATTCCTTCAACTCCCTGTCTCTCCCTAACATTTTCATCGGACTCTGGCTAGAGTCCCCCCTGAACGGCCCCTTGAACAGGGCGTGTGGCCGTGCTGGCATAGCCCGAGCGATTCCGTTATCTGACGCATATGTTACCGTCCGACAACCCCGTTCCGGCGCCGGAATGGATCGTTTCCCAGGGGCTTTCCCCCTATGCGGAGACGCTGGCCGCCATGGAGGCGCATGTGGCGCGGCTGATCGACGGCGAGGCGGCCGAGCGCATCTGGCTGGTGGAGCATCCGCCGGTGGTCACCGCCGGAACCAGCGCCGTGCCCGCGGACCTGGTCGACGCGGCGCGCTTTCCGGTGGTGCGGACGGGGCGGGGCGGGCGCTATACCTATCATGGGCCGGGGCAGCGCGTCGTCTATCCGCTGCTCGACCTCGGCCGTCGCGGCCGCGATGTCCGCGCCTATGTCGAGGCGCTGGAAGCCTGGACCATCGCCGCGCTGGCGGATTTCGGCGTCCATGCCTTCACCAGCGAAGCCGGCACCGGCATCTGGGTGCGGAAACATCAGCAGGGAAACGATCCGGGAAACGGGCTGGCGAAAATCGGCGCCATCGGCGTGCGCGTTCGGAAATGGATTTCCTTTCATGGGCTTGCCATCAACGTGACGACAAATCTCGACCATTTTGCCGCCATCATTCCCTGTGGAATCGCCGACCAGGGCGTAGCGCGGCTGGTGGATTTCGCGCCGTCCGCCACCATGGCGGATCTCGACCGGGCGCTTTGCCGCCATCTTCCATCCATGCTCAGTTCGCTCACGGTCCGTCGCACGCCGGCGGCGCCCGCACTTGAGGCCAAGAGGGATTGCCGCTAGGTTTCCGCCGGTTCGAAAAAGAGGCCCCGTAGAGAGCGGGGTGTTTCGAACTCCACGAAGACAATCAGGAGTCAGAGAATGGGTGAAATTCTGTCCAGGATGAAGGTTGCCGCCCTGGTGGCCGGCGCGGCCATGTTCGTCGTGGCCTGTGGCCAGCAGGCGGCCGACACCGCCCCGGCGAGCGACACCGCGGCGGCCGCCGATGCGTCCGCGACCGAAACCGTCGACAGCACGTTCGACGCCGACGCCATGGCTGCCGGCGATGCCGCCGACGCCGCCGATGCCGCCGCCGACGCCGCGACAGACGCCGCCGATGCCGCGAGCGAAGCCGCCGATGCGGCGAGCGACGCCGCTGCTGCCGCCGAATAACCGCGGCGGCATCCCGGACATCCGTTCCGGGTGCGATTTGCGAAAGGCTGCCTTTGAAAAAAGGCAGCCTTTCCTTTAGGATTCGATGCCTTTAGAGTGGCGGCGGACTTAGAGTGGCGGCGGACAAAGGGAGAGACGCGCATGAACCTGGCGGAAGTGACCGGCGGCCTTGCCAAGCGGATCGCCAGCAACGGCGCCATTCCGGGCAAGCTCGTCATCTTCGATTTCGGCGACGACGGCGTCGTTGCCATCGACGGGCGCCAGGAGCCGGCCACGGTTTCGAACGACGATGGCGACGGCGACTGCCGGGTCAAGCTGTCGCTGGCGGATTTTCTCGATATCGTCGACGGCACGGAAAATCCGCAGATGGCCTTCATGATGGGCAAGCTGCGCGTCGAGGGCGACATGGGCATCGCCATGCAGCTCGGCAAACTTCTGGGCTGATGCGGCGATGACCGGGACAGCAGCTCGATCGCTCCGGGTGGCGCTGCTGGCGCTGGCGCTCGGTTCCGCTTCGGCGGCTTCGGCGCAGACGCTGCTGACGGTCGCGGCGCCCGGCGCGCTCAGTTCGAAGGAGGAAGTCGCCGACCGGATATGGACGCTGCGCGCCGGTCTCAATGTCGCGGCGCTGCAATGCCAGTTCTCGCGCTTCCTGGCGACGGTGCCCATCTACAACGCCCTGCTGGCGCAACACAGCGGCGAATTCTCCGACAGTTTCAAGACGTTGACCGGCTATTTCGTCCGCCATGGCGGCGCGAAAACCGGGCAGCGGGCCTTCGATACCTATGCGACGCGCACCAGCCAGAGCTGGTCGACCTTCGACGCCCAGATCAGCTTCTGCAACGCCGCCGCCGCCCTTGGCCGCCGGGCGCTGATGGTGCCCAAGGGCAAATTGGGTGAATTTGCCAGCGCCGCCGAACTGGCCCGATTCCGCGCCAGCCTGATCGTCGAGCCGCCGCGCACCCCCGACGTGCTGCTGCCAAGGCAGCTCGATCAGTTTGCGATGCCGGATTTCGACCGTTGCGACCGCAAAGGCCAGTGCCGCTGGCCGGACAAGAGCTGGTTTACCGGCCTGCGCCCGCCGCAGCAAATGCCCCGGCAAGCCGGCGTGATGCCAGCAGATAGTGCAGCGCGCCCCAGAGGCTGACCACATAGACGAGAATGCTGCCCTGCCGCGTGGCCAGGGCGAGCGAGCGCTGGCAGGAAAGATCGGTCGCGGCCGGTGCCCCCTCCGGTGCCATGCCTCCGGGGCAAAGTTGCTGGAAATCGCCGGCTTCGTGCAGATGCGGGATGGCCTGCAACAGGCCGGGCCATTGCGGCTGTTGCAGGTGCAGCGCCGCCAACTGGTCGATCAGCCAGCCGGTAAAGGGCGGGCCAAGGCCAAGCGCGAACAGGTTCAGCACGAAGAACAGGATGGCGACCGCCGTTGCCCGGCTGTTCACCGGCACCAGATTCTGCACCACGCCATAGGTCGGTCCCATGTAGAGCATGGTGAAGGCGCCCGGAAACAGCAGCCAGAACGCCGCCCACTGCCAGCTTTCCGCCAGATAGAGGGCAAGCGTGAACGGAAAGGCCAGGGTGATTCCGATTGCCGGCAGCAGGCCATACCAGAAGGGCGCGCCGTTTCTGGCCAGCCGGTCGGCGAGCAGGCCGCCGGCGAGGATGCCGACCGTCTGCGAGGCGGCGCCGGCAAGCCCGGTGACGAGGCCGGTGCTGGCATAATCGAGACCGAAGGCGCGGATCCAATAGGGTTGCAGGAACTGGCCGCCGCCATAGCCGGCGAAGGAAACCAGGGTGATTCCGAGCATCATGTGCAGCAGCGGCCGTTGCCGCAGCATCAACAGCAGCACCTGGCCGGTCTGCCGAAGCTCGCCGCGCAGCGACAGCGACGGCGGCGGTGGCGGGGCAGCCCATCCGTCGGCGGCGCCGCGTTCGGGTTCCGGGATGCAGCGGCGGATGGCGATGGCCAGCAGGATTCCCGGCAGGCCAAGGGCGATGAAAGCCACCCGCCACGACCAGTATTGCGCCAGCCAGCCGCGGACGGCCGCCCCCAGCAGCGTGCCGGCCGGCACGCCGAGCGAATAGAG
>CAYYGQ010000118.1:0-6582 GCA_964471485.1 uncultured Sandaracinobacter sp.
TGGTCGCTTCGTCGAGGATGAGGATGGGCGGGTTCTTCAGCAGGGTGCGGGCGATGGCGACGCGCTGCTTCTCGCCGCCGGACAGTTTCAGGCCGCGCTCGCCCACCATCGAATCATAGCCGCGCGGCAGATGGTCGATGAAGGGGGCAATGCGGGCGGCGCGCGCCGCCGCCTCGATTTCGGCGTCGGTCGCCCCTTCGCGGCCATAGCCGATGTTGTAGCCGATGCTGTCGTTGAACAGCACCGTATCCTGCGGCACGATGCCGATCGCGGCGCGAAGCGATGCCTGCGTCACCGCGCGGATATCCTGGCCGTCGATCCGCACATGGCCGGCGGAAATCTCGTAAAAGCGGAACAGGATGCGGGCGATGGTCGATTTTCCGGCGCCCGACGGGCCGACGATCGCCGTCTTGGTGCCGGCCGGCACCACGAAGCTGACGCCATGCAGGATCGGCCGCTCCGGGTCATAGGCGAAATGCACGTCCTCGAAGCGGATCTCGCCGCCGGAGACGACGAGCGGCCGGGCGCCTTCCGCGTCCTGCACTTCCGGCTCGGTGTCGATCAGGCGGAACATCGCCACCATGTCGACCAGCCCCTGACGGATTTCCCGATAGACCCAGCCAAGCATGTCGAGCGGGCGGAACAACTGCATCAAAAGCGTGTTCACCAGCACCAGATCGCCCGGCGTCAGCCGGCCGGTGCTCCAGCCGTGAACGGTAAAGGCCATGGCGCCGGCCATCAGCCCGTTGGTGATGATCGCCTGGCCGATGTTGAGCCAGGCAAGCGAAGTCTCCACCTTGACGGTGGAGCGCATCAGCCGCGCGGCGGCGGCGCCGTAACGGCGCGTCTCCATCTCCTCGGCGTTGAAATATTTGATGGTTTCATAGTTCAGCAGGCTGTCGACGGCGCGCTGTGTCGTGCGCTGGTCGTCTTCCGTCCAGCGCCGGCGCAGTTCCACCCGCCATTCCGTCACCCGCCTGGTGAACCAGACATAGGAAACCACCGCCACCAGCGTCGCCAGCACCAGGCCGGCGCCGAACTTCACCCAGAAGATGGCGCCGACCGCCACCAGCTCGATGGCCGTCGGCGCGATGTTGAACAGCAGGAAATAGAGCATCGAATCGATGGAGCGGGTGCCGCGCTCGACGATCCGGGTCAGCGCCCCCGTCTTCCGTTCCAGATGGAAGCGCAGCGACAGCCGATGCAGATGGCCGAACACCTCGACGGCCAGGCGGCGCGCCGCGTCCTGGCCGACGATCTCGAAAATGGCGTTCCTGAGATTGTCGAACAACACGCCGCCGAAGCGGGCGCCGGCATAGGCGACGACAAGGGCGATCGCCACCAGCGCGCCTTCCCGAATTTCGCCGGTCATGCGGTCGATCGCCGCCTTGTAGGCGAAGGGCATGACAAGCACGACCACCTTCGCCACCAGCACCAGCAGCAGGGCAACCACCATGCGGACGCGCAGCCCCGGCGAATCCTTCGGCCACAGATAGGGCAGGAAACGGCCGAGCGCCGCGAAGCCTTCCTCGTTTCGGTTGCGACGGGATTCTCTACTCGGGTTCACGAGGGCGGATGTGGCACCGACCGCGCCCGGCCGCAACCATGGCGGTTGCGGCCGGGCGCTTTGCCCGCCAGAAGAGCCGCATGGACAAAGCAGCCAATCCGCCGATGCGGGCGGTGATCACGCCGGTAAGCGCCCTGCAACAGAATTGCACCCTGCTCTGGTGCACGAAGACCATGAAGGGCGCCTTCGTCGACCCCGGCGCCGACCTCGACCATCTGCTGCGCGTCGCCGCCGAAAACCAGGTGGCTATCGAGAAAATTCTGGTGACGCACGGCCACATCGACCATTGCGGCATGGCCGGCGTGCTGGCCGAACGCCTCGGCGTTCCCATCGAAGGCCCGCACCGCGACGACCGGTTCTGGATCGACCAGAACCCCGAAGTCGGCGCCGGTTACGGCATCCCCGGCGCCACCGCCTTCACGCCGTCGCGCTGGCTCGAAGACGGCGACCGGGTGACGGTCGGCGACCTTGCGCTCGATGTCTACCACACCCCCGGCCACACCCCCGGCCATGTCATCTTCCACCACCCGGAATCGAAGCTGGCCATGGTCGGCGATGTATTGTTCCAAGGCTCGGTCGGCCGCACCGATTTCCCCAGGGGCGACTTTCAGCAACTGGTGCAATCCATCACCACGCGGCTGTGGCCGCTCGGCAACGACACCGCCTTCGTTCCGGGGCACGGCCCCATCTCCACCTTCGGCCACGAGCGGCAGAGCAACCCCTTCGTCGGCGACGCCGCGCTTCGGCTTTCAGCGCCCCGAATCTGACGTTCGTTCCACGGCGAGGCAGGCGTCGAACGAACGTCCGAGACAGGATTCGGAATTGCCATACGCTTCGCGCCCGGCCGCTATAACAAGGCGCCTGTCCATTCCACCGCCCTAGTCCGGCGCCGCCCTTTCCCGCTCGTTCACCAGATCGCGCAAGGCCGCCGCCACCGCTTCGAACTGGCGCAGCGTCCAGCCGAAGGTCGTGGCTGGAACGCCGCCGCTGCCAAGGCGAAGGTCATGGTTCAGCAGCGGATCCTCGTCCTCGTCGAGCGACAGCGTCGCATAGCGATAGCGGTTGTTGAAATCGTTCACCTGCGCCAGCGTCAGCTTGCGTGTCGTCAGCAGCCCCACCTGAAAGCGCACGCTTTCGCAGGCCCGGCCCTGTTCGTTGCAATCGTTGAACCAGATGCTGCCCGGCATTCCGGCAAGGCCAAGGCGGACCCAGGGATCGCCGGTCTGGTCGGTGGAAAGCTGCGGCCGATAGCCGATTGCCCTGGCATAATCGGCAATCGCCGCCGGATCGGCGGCCAGCAGGCCGGCTTCCCCGGCCGGGTCCGCCGCCAGCGCCGGCGCCGCCAGCAGTGCCAGCAGCAGCATCAAAGATCGCGCTTCAGCCAGCCGCCCCCCTCCTTCTGCTGCCAATAGCTGCGCTGCACCTCCGCGCGCCCGGCAAGCGCCTTCCAGTCGGCGCGCGCCTGCCGGTGCGCCGGGCCGCCATCCTCGAACAGATTGAACACGCGGGCGAACGCCTCGAAGCCCTGCGGCAGGCCGGTCTGCAACAGCAGCAGCAAGCCGGCCTCGTTCGCGGCCGCCGCCACCTCGTCCGCAAACGGCGCCAGCAGCAGCGGTTGCGCTGCATCCTCCATGCGGCCGGCCACGGCGTGCGGCAGGAAGCTTGCGGGGTCGGCCGTCCACAGCAGCCGGTCGAGCGGCTCCAGCGCGTCGGCCGCCGCCAGCAGCAGCATCCGCGCCCCGCTTTCATAAGCGCGGGCGGCCAGACGGACGGCCACGTCGGCGGCCGGCGTCCGCGTGCAATGGTAAAAGCCGAGGTCGACGGTCATCCCTGCTCGAAATGGTCCGCAACCAGCCGGTCGACGAGGCGGACTCCGAAGCCGGTCGCCCCCTTGTCGTGCAGCGCCCCCGCCTTCGGCCGCCAGACGGTGCCGGCGATGTCGAGATGCGCCCAGGTCACGCCTTCCTCGACGAAGCGTTGCAGGAACTGCGCCGCCGTGATCGAGCCGCCTTCGCGGCCGCCGATGTTCTTCATGTCGGCGATCGGCGAATCGAGCATCTTGTCGTAATGGCCGCCGACGTCCGACAACGGCTGGCGCCACACCAGATCGTCGACCGCGCGCCCGGCGTCGTCGATCTGCCGCCAGAGCGCGTCCGAATTGCTGAACACGCCGGCATAATGGTGGGCAAGGGCGATGATGATGGCGCCCGTCAGCGTGGCGAAATCGAGGATGGTCTTCGGTTTGTAGGTGCGCTGCACCCAGGTCAGGCAGTCCGACAGCACCAGGCGCCCTTCCGCGTCGGTGTTCAGCACCTCGATGGTCTGCCCGGAGAGGCTGGTGACGATGTCGCCGGGGCGCTGGGCGTTGCCGTCGGGCATGTTCTCGGTGAGGCCGCAGACGCCGACGACGCGCGCCCGCGCCTGCCGCGCCGCCAGCGCCAGCATGGATCCGGCCACGACCGCGGCGCCACCCATGTCCCACTTCATGTCCCACATGCCGGCGCCGGGCTTCAGCGAAATGCCGCCGGTATCGAAGGTGACGCCTTTGCCGACGAGGGCCAGCGGCACGGCGTTGTCGTCGCCGCTGCCGTTCCATTCCAGCGCCAGCAGCCGCGGCGGCCGCACCGAACCCTGGGCAACGCCAAGGAGAGCGCCGGCGCCAAGGGCGCGCAACGCGTCCTCGCCCAGCACCGTCACCTTGACGCCAAGCGGTTCCAGACGCGCCCGCACCCGCTCCACGAAGCTTTCGGGGTAGAGGATGTTGGCCGGCTCCGTCACCAGTTCCTTGGTGAAGGCCACCCCTTCGGCCAGGCGATGCAGCCGTTCGAACAGGGCGGCCGCGCCGGCGGGCGCGCCCGCCACCGCCAGCGATTCGAGTTTTGCCTTCTGTTCTTCCTTCTGCCGGGTGCGATAGACATCGTGACGCCAGTTGCGAAGCTCGAAACCATGGGCGAAATGCGCGGCCGCCACCTCGGCCGCCACGGCCAGATCGGCGATGCCGGTGAAATCGGCAACGGCCGCCTCGTCGCTCAGCCGCAGTTTCGCCGCCACCTTGCCGCCCAGATCCTCCAGCAGGCGGGCATCGGCCTTCGAGGGGTCGCCAAGCCCAACCGCCAGCAGCCGCGACGCCGTGCTTCCGGCCGGCGCCAGCAATTCCACCAGCTTGCCCTTGGCGCCACTGAATTTCGCCGCCTTCAGCGCCCGGCCAAGCTGGCCGCCGCCAGCCTGCTCGATCGCGGCGGCGGCCGCGGAAAACGCCAGCCCCTCGCCGACAAAGACAGCAAGGGCGGCCCCCTCCGGAAGGGCCTCCCCGGCGACGAAACGCACGCTGGTCATCCACACCTCTCTTTTCAAACCGGCGCCGACAGTGGCACCGCGCCCCCGCCATTGCCAGTGGATTTTCCCCAAGGCACGTTCACGCCGTCTTGGCGGCCACGCCCGGCTGGCCTAGACTTCCACCCATGCCGCTTTGCCAATTGCCGGATCGCGCCCTGCTGCGCCTGTCCGGTCCCGACACCGACGACCTGCTGCAAGGACTGCTGACCCAGGACATGCGCCGGCTGTCGCCCACGCAGCCGCTCTACGCCGGGCTGCTGTCGCCGCAGGGAAAGGCGCTGTTCCAATTGTTCCTGTTCCGCGACGGCGACGATGTGCTGGTGGATGTGGCCGCCGCCGACCGCGAGGCGCTCGAACAGCATCTGCTGCGCTTCCGTCTCAGGAAAAAAGTGGCCATCGCGCCCGAAGACGGCCTGGCCATGTTCCAGCAGTGGGGCGATCCTTCGCCCCATCCGGCCGACCCGCGCACCCCCCTTGCGGGTTCCCGCTTTGCCGCCACGGCGGGCGGGGCGACGGCCTCGCTCGACGACTGGCACCAATTGCGGCTGTCGCTCGGCCTTCCCGACGCCGACGAGATCGGCCGCGACCAACTGCTGTGGCTGGAAACCAACGGCCGCGAACTGAACGGCGTCAGCTTCACCAAGGGCTGCTACACCGGGCAGGAAAACACCGCGCGCATGCACCACAAGGACCGGCTGCGAAAACGCCTGCTGCCGCTGCGGCTGACCGGCCCGGCCGCGCCGGACGCCAGCGTCATGGCCGGCGAAAAAGAGGCGGGCCGGCTGCGCGGGCGCCGCCACGGCAATTTGCAGATGGCGCTGCTGCGGCTGGAGACGCTCGACCAGACGCTGCTGGTGGAGGGGGCGGCCGCCACGCTGCTGCGCCCCTGACGGCAAAGCCGCGCCTGGCGCGGAACCCGCCGATCATCGGCTCCCTGTGAAAGCCCGTTGGGAACACCGAATCACAGCTTGCTCAACCGGGCAGCAGGCTGCCGATGCCGTTACCCTATGGATATTGGGTAATTTCCATATTGACGTCTTTGAAACGCGCCAGCTTGCGGTGCAGCGTCTGGCGGCTGATGCCCAGCGACTGGGCCGCCAGAGAGACATTACCGCCGGTGCGGAAGATGGCGCGCCGCAAAGTGCCATATTCCGCCGATTCCAGATTATCCATTTCGCCCTGGTTCGGCACCAGCAATTCGTCTGCCGGGAAGGAAATGTTCAGATCCCGGTCGGTGATGTTGTAGGCGCGCCGCGCCGCGTAATCGGCGCCGATCACCAGATCATAGCGATCCACCGCGACCATGCCGCCCGGAAGCGCACCCTTGTCGGGCAGCACGATGATGCGCGACTTGTGGAAGGCGTCGCGAAACCGGCGCGACTCTATTCGTTGCGCCGCGTCATGGATGGTGTTGACCAGCAAGCCGGGCTTGTCCTTGGACAGGGCGCTCCGGGCAACGGAAACATCCAATGCCCCCATGATTCGGCCGCTCTCGTCGCGAATGGGCGACGCCGTGCAGCTTAAATCGATGTAACGGGCGAAGAAATGCTGTTCCTTGTGGATGGTCAGCGGGCGGCCTTCGCGAAGGCTGGTGCCCACGCCGTTGGTGCCGGCCACGGCCTCGCTCCAGATGGCGCCGGGAACGAGATCGGGAAATTCGTCATCGTTGTTGCTGCGCC
>CAYYGQ010000119.1:0-6568 GCA_964471485.1 uncultured Sandaracinobacter sp.
GGCGGCGGTCGAAGCCTTGTTCAGCGTCCGCGTCGCCGCGGTGAACACGCTGGTGTCGAAGGGCAAGACCAAGCGCTGGCGGGGCAAGCCCTACCGGCGCAGCGATTACAAGAAGGCCGTCATCACCCTGGCGGAAGGCCAGCCGATGATCGACGTGACCTCGGGCATCTGACGGCGGATCGGACAAGATGGCACTGAAACATTACAACCCGACCAGCCCGGCGCGGCGTGGCCTCATCCTGGTGGATCGCTCGTCGCTCTGGAAAGGCAAGCCGGTCAAGGAACTGACCGAAGGCCAGACCAAGAGCGGCGGCCGCAACAACATGGGGCACGCCACGGCGCGCGGCATCGGCGGCGGCCACAAGCGCCGCTACCGCATCATCGACTTCAAGCGGCGCACCTGGGATACCCCGGCGACGGTCGAGCGTCTGGAATATGACCCCAACCGCTCGGCGTTCATCGCCCTCGTCAGCTATCCGGATGGCAGCAGGGCCTATATCCTGGCGCCGCAGCGGCTGGCGCCGGGCGACAAGGTGGTGGCCGGCAAAAAGACCGACGTGAAGCCGGGGAACGCCATGGAGATCGGCCAGGTTCCGGTCGGCACCATCGTTCACAATGTCGAGCTGAAGCCGGGGAAGGGCGGGCAACTGGCGCGCGCCGCCGGCACCTTCGTCCAGGTGGTCGGCCGCGACCATGGCATGGTCATTATCCGCCTGAATTCCGGCGAGCAGCGCTATGTGAGCGCGCGCTGCATGGCCTCGGTCGGCGCCGTCTCCAACCCCGACAATTCCAACCAGAATCTGGGCAAGGCCGGGCGCAAGCGCTGGCTGGGCGTGCGGCCGCTGACGCGGGGCGTCGCCAAGAACCCGGTCGACCACCCGCACGGCGGCGGCGAAGGCCGGACGTCCGGCGGCCGCCACCCGGTGACGCCGTGGGGCAAGCCGACCAAGGGAGCGAAGACCCGCTCCAACAAGGCGACCGACAAGATGATCATCCGCTCGCGGCACGCGAAGAAGAAGAGGTAGAGATGGCACGTTCCGTCTGGAAAGGCCCGTTCGTCGAACTGAGCCTGCTGAAGAAGGTGGAGGCCGGAAGCCGCGGGCCGATCAAGACCTGGTCGAGGCGCTCCACCATATTGCCGCAATTCGTCGGCCACACCTTCAATGTCTACAACGGCCGCAAGTTCGTGCCGGTCGCGGTTTCGGAGGAAATGGTCGGCATGAAGCTGGGCGAATTCGCGCCGACGCGCAGCTTCCCGGGCCACGCGGCCGACAAGAAGTCGAAGAGGTAGGGCAATGTCGAAACCGGAAAGTCCAAGAAAGGTCGGCGAGCGCGAGGCGCTGGCGGTTGCGACCGCCGTTCGCGGCAGCCCCTACAAGCTGAACCTGGTCGCCGGCCTTATCCGCGGCAAGCGCGCGGAAGAAGCGGTGACGGCGCTTTCCTTCTCGTCGAAGGCGATGGCCGTCGACGTGAAGAAGTGCCTGCAATCGGCCATCGCCAACGCCGAGAACAACCATAATCTCGATGTCGACCGTCTGTGGGTGAAAGAGGCCTCCGTCGGCAAGTCGATCAGCATGAAGCGCTTCATGACCAGGGCGCGCGGCCGCTCGTCCCGGATCGTCAAGCCGTTCGCGAAGATTCGCGTCGTTGTCGAGGAGCGGGATGTGAACGAAGGGCAGGACGCATAATGGGTCAGAAATCATCCCCCGTCGGCCTCAGGCTGCAAATCAACCGCACCTGGGACAGCCGCTGGTATGCGACCGGCGACGAATATGGCCGGCTGCTGCTCGAAGATCTGAAGATTCGCAACTATGTGCTGAAGGCGCATCCGCAGGCGGCGATTTCGAAGGTGGTGATCGAGCGCCCGGCGAAGCTCTGCCGCGTCACCATCTATGCGGCGCGCCCCGGGGTCATCATCGGCAAGAAGGGCGCCGACATCGACAAGCTGAAGGCGGCCATCGGCCGGATGACGGCGAGCGAGGTGTCGCTCAACATCGTCGAGATCCGGAAGCCCGAAGTCGATGCCCGGCTGATCGCGCAGGGCATCGCCGACCAGCTTGAGCGGCGCGTCGCCTTCCGTCGCGCCATGAAGCGCGCCGTGCAGTCGGCGCAGCGCCTGGGGGCGGAAGGAATCAAGGTGACATGCGGCGGCCGTTTGGGCGGCGCCGAGATCGCCCGCACCGAAACCTATCGCGAAGGGAAGGTGCCGCTGCACACGCTTCGCGCCAATGTCGATTATGCCGAGGCCCAGGCGCAGACCGCCTATGGCATCTGCGGCGTCAAGGTCTGGGTTTACAAGGGCGAGATCCTTGGCCATGACCCGATGGCGCAGGACCGGCTGATGATGGAATCCCAAACTTCGGGTGTCCGCCCCGCCCGATAAGCAGCGCGATAACGCGCTGCCTTATCGGGGGTAGGCACCCTGTCTGAAGGCGAACAAAGATGCTGCAACCCAAACGGACGAAGTTCCGCAAGGCCTTCAAGGGCCGAATTCACGGCGACGCCAAGGGCGGCACCGCGCTCAACTTCGGCGCCTTCGGCCTGAAGGCGATGGCGCCCGAGCGCATCACCGCGCGCCAGATCGAAAGCGCGCGCCGCGCCATCACCCGCCACATGAAGCGCCAGGGGCGCTTGTGGATCCGCATTTTCCCCGACGTTCCGGTGTCGTCGAAGCCCGCCGAAGTGCGGATGGGCTCCGGCAAGGGCGCCATCGACCGCTGGGTGGCGCGGGTGAAGCCGGGCCGCATCATGTTCGAGATCGACGGTGTCGACCACGAGACCGCGGCCGGCGCCTTCGAGCGCGCCGCCGCCAAGCTGCCCATCCGGGTGAAGATGGTGTCCCGTCTCGGCGAGCGGAAGGACTGACCGATGGCAAGGCCGGATTACAAGGAACGATCGGATGCCGATCTCGGCAACGAGCTGGCGAGCCTGAAGCGCGAGCAATTGAACCTCAGGTTCCAGGCGGCGACGCAGCAGCTGGAAAAGCCGGCGCGCATCCGCGAGGTGCGCCGCAGCATCGCCCGCATCGAGACCGAACGGAACGCCCGCGCCAAGGCGCAGGCGGCGAAGGCGTAAGGAGAAAACCATGCCCAAGCGCGTATTGCAGGGGACGGTGGTCTCCGACAAGGCAGAGAAGACGGTGGTGGTGCTGGTGGAGCGCAAGGTCGCCCACCCGCTCTACCGCAAGATCATCCGCCGCACCAAGAAATACCACGCCCACGACGAAGGCAACGCCGTCCGCGAAGGCGATGTGGTGCGGATCGAGGAATGCGCCCCCATCAGCAGGCAGAAGTGCTGGCGCGTCGTCGAGACGGTGACGTCGGCAAGCGGGAAGGTGGCCTGACATGATCCAGATGCAGACAAGGCTCTCGGTCGCCGACAATTCCGGTGCCAAGGAAGTGATGTGCATCAAGGTGCTGGGCGGCTCGAAGCGCCGTTTCGCCGGCGTCGGCGACATCATCGTCGTGTCCGTCAAGGAAGCGGCGCCGCGGGGGCGCGTCAAGAAGGGCGACGTGCATCGCGCCGTCGTCGTCCGCACCGCCAAGGACATTCGCCGCGCCGACGGTTCGGTGATCCGCTTCGACGGCAACGCCGCCGTCCTCATCAACAAGTCGAAGGAGCCGATCGGCACCCGCATCTTCGGGCCGGTGGTCCGCGAACTGCGGTCGAGCGGCCACATGAAGATCATTTCGCTGGCGCCGGAGGTGCTTTGATGTCGATGGCAAAAATCCGCAAGGGCGACCGGGTGATCGTGCTCGCCGGCCGCGACAAGGGCCGGGAAGGCGAAGTACTGAAGGCGATGCCGAAGGACGGCAAGCTGCTGGTATCGGGGGTGAACGTGATCGCGCGGCACACCAAGCCGACGCAGGCGCAGCCGGAAGGCGGCATTCTCCGCCGCGAGGCGCCGATCGACGTGTCGAACGTCGCCGTCAAGGATCCCACTACGGGGAAGCCGGCGCGCGTCGGCTTCGAAGTGCGCGACGGCAAGAAGGTTCGGGTCCTGAAAGGCTCGGGTGAGGTGTTGAATGGCTGAAGAGCGGGTGAAGCCGCGGATGCAGCAGTCCTACGAGGACCGCATCCGCAAGGCGATGACGGAAGAATTCGGCTACGGCAATCCGATGCAGGTGCCGAAGATCGACAAGATCGTCATCAACATGGGGGTTGGCGAAGCCACCCAGGACAAGAAGAAGGTGGAGATCGCCGCCGCCGAAATGATGGCGATCGCCGGCCAGAAGCCGGTCGTCACCAAGGCGCGGAAGTCGATCGCCCAGTTCAAGCTGCGCGAAGGCATGCCGATCGGCTGCAAGGTGACGTTGCGCCGCGACCGCATGTACGAATTTCTCGACCGGCTGATCACCGTCGCCCTGCCGCGGGTGAAGGATTTCCGCGGCCTCAACCCGAAAAGCTTCGACGGCCGTGGCAATTTCGCCATGGGCCTGAAAGAGCAGATCGTCTTCCCCGAAGTGTCGTACGACAAGATCGACAAGATTCGGGGCATGGACATCATCATCACCACCACTGCTGAAACGGACGACGAGGCGCGCGCGCTGCTGCGTCACTTCGGTATGCCGTTCGTTGGCGACGCCGAAGCGCGCCAGCAAGCGGCCTGAAGAACGGAGAACTTAAGTCAGATGGCGAAACTGAGTTCCGTGAACAAGAACGAGCGCCGCCGGGCGCTCGCCAAACAATATGCTCCGAAATTCGCGAAGCTGAAGCAGATCGCGAACGACAAGAGCCTCGACGAGGGCGAGCGCCTGGTGGCGCGCCTGAAGATGGCCGAACTGCCGAGAAACGCCAATCCGACCCGGATTCGCAATCGTTGCGAACTGACCGGGCGGAGCCGCGGCTATTACCGCAAGTTCAAGCTGTCGCGTGTGCAGCTCAGGGAACTGGCCAACAAGGGCCTGATCCCCGGCGTCACCAAGTCGAGCTGGTAGGGGCTTCGGGATATGACCATGACCGATCCGCTGGGTGACATGCTCACCCGCATCCGCAACGGCCAGACGGCGAAGAAGGACAGCGTGCTGACGCCGGCGTCGCGGCTTCGCGCCAATGTGCTCGATGTGCTGCAACGCGAAGGCTATATCCGTGGCTATGCGCGGGAAGAAACCGGCGGGCCGGTGCCCACCATCCGCGTCGAGCTGAAATATTTCGAGGGCCGGCCGGCCATCCAGCATCTGGCCCGGGTGTCGAAGCCGGGGCGCCGGGTCTATGCCGGGGTCGCCGAATTGCCGCGCGTCCGCAACGGCCTTGGCATCACCATCGTTTCAACGCCAAGGGGCGTTCTGTCCGACGCGGAAGCGCGGACCGAGAATGTCGGCGGCGAAATCCTCTGCCAGGTGTTCTGATCATGAGCCGCATCGGTAAAAAACCCGTGTCCATTCCCGCCGGCGTGCAGGCGTCGCTTCGCGACGGTGTGATCGAGGTGAAGGGACCGAAGGGCACGCTGTCCATGCCGGTCGCCAGCGAAGTGACCTGCGAGATCGACGGCGGCGAGATCCGGGTGGCGCCCGCGAACGACAGCAAGCGCTCGCGGGCCTTCTGGGGGATGCAGCGCACCATGGTGTCGAACCTCGTCACCGGGGTGTCCGATGGCTTTACCAAGGTGCTGGAAATCACCGGCGTCGGCTATCGCGCTTCGGTGGCCGGCAAGGTGCTGAAGCTGCAACTCGGCTACAGCCACGATGTCAACTACGACATCCCCGAAGGCATCACCATCAAGACGCCCGATCAGACCACGGTCGAGATTTCCGGGTCGGATGCACAGCGGATCGGCCAGGTGGCCGCCGAGATCCGCCGCTGGCGCAAGCCCGAGCCTTACAAGGGCAAGGGCATCAAGTATCGCGGCGAATATGTGTTCCGCAAGGAAGGAAAGAAGAAGTAATGATGAAGCATCTTTCCACCTTCCAGGCGCGGAGAAGGCGTGTCCGCACCGCGCTGGCGCAGAAGGCCGGCGGCCGGGCGCGGCTGTCGGTGCACCGTTCCGGCCAGCATATCTACGCGCAGCTGATCGACGACCGCGCCGGCCGCACGCTGGCCGCCGCCTCGTCGCTGGAGAAGGGCTTCGACGCCTCGGGCGCGACCGCTTCGGCGGCGGCCCGCGTCGGCAAGCTCATCGCCGAGCGCGCCAAAGCCGCCGGCGTTTCCCGCGTCGTCTTCGATCGCGGCGGCTTCCTGTTTCATGGCCGCGTGAAGGCGCTGGCCGATGCCGCCCGCGAGGGCGGACTGGAGTTTTAGGCTATGGCAGACGAAGCGAACGAAACCGAAGCGCGGGCAGCCGCGGGCGCCGCCGCGCCGGCGGCGGGTGGCCCGGCGGGTGGCCAGGACGAGCGCCGGGATCACGGCCGCGGCAGCGGTCGGGGCGGCGCCGGACGTGGTGGTGATCGTGGTGGCGGCCGTGGCCGTGGCGGCCCCGGCGGCGACCGGCGCCGGCGCGAGCCGCGCGCGGCCGAGGACGATGGTCCCGAACTGATCGAGAAGCTGGTGCATATCAACCGCGTCTCCAAGACGGTGAAGGGCGGCAAGCGCTTCGGCTTTGCGGCGCTCGTCGTCGTCGGCGACGGCAAGG
>CAYYGQ010000120.1:0-6546 GCA_964471485.1 uncultured Sandaracinobacter sp.
GCGGCTTTCGCTGGGGCAGCGGCGGCATCCTCGTCGGCGGCTCCTACGAACGCAATGCGGAAGTTTCGGAGCGGAATTACCCGCGCCTCTACGACAATCTGACCAGGTACGGCGGCAACGACAGCCGTCTGGTCGGCCGCACGGTGATCCCGCTTGGCTCGGCGCCGGCGCTGATCGCCGGCAGCACCGTCTATGGCCTGCCAACGGGCCTCGATGGCCGCGTGCCGACGGCTTCCGAACTGGTCAATCTGACCACTCCGGCGGCGGGCACCAACCTCGACAATTATCTCTACGACCGCAGCCAGTATCGTTCTGCCTATGCCGGGTTCGAGCGCTGGAGCGGCATCGTCCGCATCCAGCAGGACTTCGACGATCTCGGCGAACTGAACCTGACGGCGCTTTACAGCAAGCGCACCACCAATCTGCAAGGAACCGGTGACGGCGCCTTCACCAATATCTCCGTGACCATCCGGCCCACCAGCCCCTGGTATGTCGCCGGCCTCGGCTCCGGCAACCAGACCCTCGTCTATAATTTCCGCGCCAACAATCCGGACCGCGACATGGTCCGTCGCTCGGAAGAAAAGACCTTCAACCTGTTCGCCGACTACAAGGTGGGCGTCTACAAGGACTTCCAGCTCACCTTCGCGGGCACCTATGGCGTGAACGACGGCTGCGATGTCTGCCAGCCGCAAGCCAACACCTTCCTCACAGGGAACGCCGGCGGCGTCTCGTTCGACGGTGCGCCGGGCAATCCTTACGACGGCGGCCTCTTCAACCCCTATCTGACCGGCCCGCAAAAGGGCGCCGAAGGGGTGTTCGGCATCTTCGACCAGCGGGCGAAGAACCGCATATTGGATGGCGTCGTCAAGGTGGACGGCACGCTGCTGTCGCTGCCGGGCGGCGACGTGAAGATCGCCGCCGGCTACGAGCACCAGGATCTCTATTTCCGCTTCCGGGCGCTGAACAGCCTGAACGCCACCACCACGCCGCAAATCTCGCGCGACGTTCCCGGCAACCGGCGCAACATCGATTCGCTGTTCGCCGAACTCTATGTGCCGATCGTCGGCTTCGACAACGCCGTGCCGGGGATCGAGCAACTGACGCTGTCGGTCGCCGGCCGCTACGACCATTACAACGATGTCGGCTCGGCGAAGAATCCGAAGTTCGGCCTGACCTGGCAGCCGGTGGAAGACCTTCGGATTCGCGGCTCCTACGGCAAGGCGTTCCGCGCCCCGACCCTGGGCGAAGCCGATCCGCGCACCATCGGCCAGACCAACCGCGTGCTGATGAGCAACGGCCTGACCGGCGACAACCTCGCCCTCATCCCCATCACCAACGCCGCCACCGGCCAGACGCTGATGCTGCAACGCGGCGGCAATTCCGGCAATCTGCGCCCGGAAACGGCGTCGATCTGGTCGCTTGGCGCCGACTTCACGCCAAGCGCGGTGCCCGACCTGAAGGTGTCGGCCACCTATTATAATGTGAACTACAAGGATCGTATCCAGAATCTGCCGAACGTGAACCTGATCCTGTCGAGCGATGCGCTGTTCGAACTGTATCGGGATTATGTCATCGTCGCGCCGCAGCCGGGCACCTGCGTCAACGGCGGCCAGCCCGGCCTTCCGGGGCAGGCGGAATATGGCACCTACAATCCGGCCTATCTGCCCTTCCTGTCCGATCCGAACGCGGTCTATTCGCCCAACAGCACCAACGACTGCGATCTGCAGGGCATCATCCGTGGCGGTCAGGTCAATCTCGGCCGGCAGAAACAGTCGGGCATCGACCTCACCGTCGATTACAGCATCGAGACGCCGATCGGCCGCGCCGGCTTCAACGGCAGCATGTCGAAGATCCTGCAATTGAAGCGCTCGCTCACCAGCGATTCGGAATTGTTCAGCGCGCTCGACACCATCCAGAACCAGGTCAGCCTGCGCGGCCGCGCCGCCGTCAGCCTGCAACATGGGCCGTTCCTCGGCAATCTGGCGATGAACTATGTCGGTTCCTATCTGAACAACGCCACCATCACCGTGAACGGCGTCAAATACCCGGACATCCAAATCCCGGCCTGGACCACCTTCGACCTTCGCCTGGCCTGGACGGCGCCAGAGGATAGCGGCCCGCTTGCCGGCGTCCGCCTTGGCTTCAACCTCCAGAATCTGTTCGACCGCGATGCGCCGCTGGTGCTCTCGGGCAGCAATTCCTACGACGTGGCCAACGCCAACATCTATGGACGCACCTGGTCGGTCGAGATCAGCAAGCGTTTCTGACGAACGGAAAACGCCCGGCGCCGCCGCCGGGCGTTTCCCACAACCAAGGGGAGACTTCATGGCCGTTCGCAACATCTTCCGGGGAATCCTTGCCGGGCTGTGCGCCTTGACGATCGCCGGCGCCGGCGCCTCGGCGCAACCGGCGCCGCCGATGGGGCCGCCGCCGGCGCAGGATTCGAAACCGGCGCTGCCGCGCGTCCTCGTCTGGGCCGACGTGCAGACCGGCTTCCACCACGATTCCATCAACCGGGCGATGGCGGCGATCGAGCAGATGGGCCGGGAAAGCGGCCTCTGGACCACCTGGCTCAGGACCGATTCGCAACTGATCACCCGCCAGCCGATCGTCGGCCAGGGCAGCCGCTACACCGGGCGCTATATCAACGCCCATAATCTGAACGATTTCGACGCCATCGTCTTTCTCGGCAGCGGCGAGGGCACCCTCTCCGACGCGCAGAAAGCCGACCTGCTGGCCTTCGTCCACGAAGACGGCAAGGGCTTCGTCGGCGGCCACGCCTCCACCATCGCTTTCTACAACTGGCCGGAATATGGCGAAATGCTCGGCGGCTTCCAGTCGGGCGAATATCGGGTAGAGCCGCACAAGCTCATCAAGACCGACCCGGATTTCCCCGGCATCAAGGATTTTCCGGCGATCTTCCCCGAACAATATCAGTTTCTGAACGAAACCTACCGCCCCGAGGACGTGCATGTGCTGCTGCGGCTCGATCCGCAAGATCTGACGCCCGAACAACTGGCGCGGCGCCCCGACGGCGACCTGCCGGTGGTCTGGACCCGCGACTATGGCAAGGGCCGGGTGTTCGTCTCCACCTTCGGCCATCTCGACACGGTGTGGGACGATCCCGCCGTCCGCGAACTGTATCGGGAAGGCATCAAATACGCGATCGGCGCCGATCGTCTCGGCGCGGCCAAGCCATGAACGCCAGCGCCCCGGCCAAATCCGAACGGGCCACCCGCGTCCGTTATGGCGTGCTGGCGATGATCTCGCTTGCCACCATGATCAATTATCTCGACCGTTCGCTGCTGGCGGTGGCGGCGCCGGCCATTTCCGAGGACATCCACATCGGCCCGGTGGCGATGGGGCTGTTGTTCTCGGCCTTTTCCTGGAGCTATGCGCTGGCGCAGATTCCCGGCGGCGTCTTTCTCGACCGCTTCGGCGTGCGCCTCACCTATTTCCTGTCGGTGTTCTTCTGGTCGGCGTTCACGGCGCTTCAGGGCGCGGCGCACAATCTGCTCAGCTTTCTCGGCTACCGCATCGGTCTCGGCGCCGTCGAGGCGCCCTGTTTTCCCGCCAACAGCCGCATTCTCGTCTCCTGGTTCCCGCAGGCCGAGCGGGCACGCGCCAACAGCGTCTATTCGGTCGGCATGTATTTCGGCATCGCCTTTCTAAGCCCGGTGCTGTTCTGGATCGTGGCGACGCTCGGCTGGCGCTACCTGTTCTTTATCGCCGGCGGTGTCGGCATCAGCTTCTCGCTGCTGTGGTGGCGGCTTTATCGCGACCCGCGCGAAAGCCGCCGGGTCAACCAGGCCGAACTCGATCATATCACCAGCGGCGGCGGCGTCGTCGACAGCGAGCGCTCGCCCTTCGCCTGGAGCGACGTGTTGTGGCTGATCCGCCAGCGCCAGGTGCTTGGCGCCTCGATCGGCCAGTTCGCCACCAACTCGACCCTGGTGTTCTTCCTCACCTGGTTCCCGACCTATCTGGTCACCGAGCGCGGCATGGACTGGCTGAAGGTGGGCTGGATGGCGGTCATGCCCTTCGTTGCCGCGTCCGTCGGCGTGTTGTTCGGCGGGCAGGTGTCCGACGCCATCATCCGGCGCGGCGGTTCGGCCTCGCTCGGCCGCAAGCTGCCGATCGTCGCCGGCCTGCTGATGTCGGCCACCATCGTCTCCGCGGCCTTTCTCGAAAGCGACCTGCTGGTGATCGCCGTCATGTCGGTGGCCTTCTTCGGCCAGGGCATGTCGAACCTCGGCTGGACGCTCATTTCCGACGTGGCGCCGCGCCGCCTCGTCGGCCTTACCGCCGGCGTGTTCAATTTCTGCACCAATCTCGCCGGCATCGTCACGCCGATCGTCATCGGTGTCGTCGTCGGCGCCACCGGCTCTTTCTTCGGCGGCCTCGCCTTTATCGCCGCCATGGCGATGGTCGGCGCCCTTTCTTACACCTTCGTCGTCGGCGAAGTGAAACGCATCGGCGAGGACTGAGCGGAATCATCCGCTCCCTCCCGCGAAACCGGAAAGTAGGCAACAGTATGTGGACCAAACGAAAAATGCTTCTGAAGCAGCAGGCATCCTCCATCGCCGTGCTGGCGTCCGGCCTGGTGCTGGCGGTGGCCGCCATCGACGCGCTGCCGGCGCAGACCGCGCCCGATTCCGGGGTGCAGCTGCCGGTGGGCGAAGGGCACGACCTGTTCGAGCAGACCTGCTCGTCCTGCCACACCATCGGCCTTGCCACCAGCGAGCGCCACGATGCCGACGGCTGGCGGGAGGTGGTCGACCGCATGATCGGCTTCGGCGCGTCGATCGACGACCAGCAGGTGGCCACCATCACCGGCTATCTGGCGCAGAATTTCGCCCCGGCCGCGACTCCGGCCGCCAGTTTCCCGTCCGCTCCGCCGGCCACCGAGGCCCGCTACCCAAGGCCGCAAGGGGCGAACCAGTGGCCTTCGAGCGGCGGCGGCGGCGCCAATATGAATTTCTCGCCATTGACCGAGATCACGCCGAAGAATGTCGGGCGGCTGCAACAGGCCTGGGTCTATCGTTTCGGCGCCGGGCAGACCAACCAGGGCGACCAGGGGCTGGATTACCGCTTTGAAATCCAGCCGCTGCTGATCGGCGGCCTGATGTATATCTCCACTCCGTCGCATCCGCTGAAGCCGGATCTGAAAGCGTCGGTGACGGCGCTCGACCCCACCACGGGCGAAATGGTGTGGAAATACGAAAGCCCGCTCAACATCCATGGCCGCGGCCTCGCCTACTGGCCCGGCGACGACGAGACGGCGCCGAGGCTGATCTTCGGCACCGATCAGGGGATGCTCGTCGCGATCGATGTCACCACCGGCCAGCCGGCCGCCGGCTTCGGCCGCAACGGCGCCATCGACGCCTATGTCGGGGTGGTGTCGGAAATCGTCGGCGAATCCCGCCGCAGCACCTTCACCATCCCCAACCCGGTGACGATCTACAAGAATCTGATCATCACCGGCGCCCGCCCCGGCGAAGCCGGCCCTCCGGGGCCGCGCGGCGACATCCGCGCCTTTGACGCCCGCACCGGCCGCCTGGTCTGGGATTTCCATGTCGTGCCGCAGCCCGGCGAACCGAACTTCGACCCCGACGGCGAATGGCAGGATGTCACCGGCGCCAACGTCTGGTCGAGCATGGCGCTCGACGAGGAAAACGGCCTGCTTTACGCGCCGACCGGCGACGGCAACAGCAATGCCAAGGGCAGCCAGCTCTATTCAAGCTCGCTGGTGGTGCTGGACGCCGCCACCGGCAAGCTGCGCTGGTTCAAGCAGATCACCCACCGCGACATCTGGGACTGGGACGCGCCGACGCCGCCGGCGCTCGTCGACCTCGACATCGACGGCAAGCCGGTGCCGGCGGTGATCCTCACCGGCAAGCACGGCCTGTTCTTCATGTTCAACCGTTTGACCGGCGAGCCGCTGAACGGCTTCACCGAACGGCCGACGCCAAGGCCGGACGATCCGGCCGATAACGATCTGGTCTGGCCGACCCAGCCCTTCCCCGACGCCCCCGGCCCCATCGCCCGCACGCAGATGACGCGGGCGGAAGTGCCGGACCTGGTGCCCGGAATGCGCGCTTACTGCCAGAATTTCTGGGACGAGAACGGCATCGTCAGCAAGCCGCTCTACGCGCCGCGCCAAAGCAGCAAAAGCGCGGTGCTCAGCTACCCAAGCCCGACCGGCGGGCCGAACTGGGGCGGCGGGTCGTACAACCCGGAACTCGGCCTTTATTACATCAACCTGCAAAACCGCGCGGTTTTCCGGGCGCAGGCATCCGGCCCCGGCACCGGCGAATTCATCCGCCGGGCGCCGTCCGACGGCCCGCGCCAGCCGCGGCCGCGCGGCCCGCGCCCGGCCGGATTCGCCTATGTGACGCCCGACGGGCTTTCGCTTTCCTGCGGCGCCACGCCCTGGGGCGAACTGGTGGCCATTGATGTCCGCGCCAAAAAGGTGGCGTGGCGCTCCACGCTCGGCATCACCGAGGCGCTGGGGAAGAAGGGTCTCACGACCGGCGCGCCCAATCT
>CAYYGQ010000121.1:0-6466 GCA_964471485.1 uncultured Sandaracinobacter sp.
ACGCGGATTCCAGCAAGCATCGGAATCATCTGCCGAGGCCCCGCAAACGACCATCCTCGTGAAACCCCATCCCTTATTCCCCTGATGTTGCGGACAGAACCGAAAACCCGGCCCTGCCGGCCGCCACAAGGTAACCGAACAGGCCGGCCGCTCAATGCCACCCATGCTATCATTCGATACTCGGGCGGCCGGACCGGCCATTCCGCCGCGGCCTGGCCACCCGGCTGCGGCGCCTACATCGACAGATACCAAACGGGGCATTGATCGCCGGGGACAGGCGGGGCAGCCTCGGCACGGAGAGAGACCGCAGCAAGCGGCCGCATCGGCCGCGCAAGCGAGAGACGCGCAAGCGAGAGAGAGGGGAACATGGGTTCGATCGGCAACAGGGCGATTGTGGCGGCGCTGGCGCTGGCACTGCTGGGCACGGCGGGCGAAAGCGCGATCGCGCAATCTTCCGTGGACAACGGCAAGGTGGCGACGGCGCGCCACGGCAAGGTGGTCATCAAGCGCGACAATTACGGCGTGCCGAGCATCTATGCCGACGACACCTACAGCCTGTTCTACGGCTTCGGCTATGCGCTGGCCGAGGACCGATTGTTCCAGATCGAATCGACGCGCCGCTCGTCGCAGGGGCGGTCGGCCGAAGTGTTCGGGCCGGAATATCTGCAGAAGGATATCGACATCCTCACCAATTACGACCCGGAAAGCCTGCGGCCGCAACTGGCGGCGGTGAAGGGCGAGCACCGCCTGGCGCTCGACGGCATGGTGGCGGGCATCAACGCCCGCATCGGCGAGGTGCTGGCCGACCGCGCCCGCCTGCTGCCGAAGCAGTTCAACGATTTCGGCTTCCTGCCCGAGCCATGGACCGACCTCGACATTCCGATGTCGTGGCTGGGGCACCTGCTGTTCCAGTTTTCCGACTATACCTCGCAGATCTCCAACACCACCCTGTTGTCCGAGCTGATCGCCCGCCACGGCGAGGCCGAGGGGAAGAAGATCTTCTCCACCCTGCGCTGGCGCGACGATCCGGCTTCGCCGCTGACCGTGTCGGTCGAGGACCAGCAGTCGGGGCAGGCCGGGAAACCGGGCCAGCCGTTCCGCCCGGTCGAGATGACCGGGCTGCAACCGCTTTCGCAACTGGCCAGCGCCGAGGAGGCGCGGCAGTCGATCTCGCTCTGGGGCGGCACCGGCCCCGACAAGACCCCGCACGCCAGCAACACCTGGCTCGCCAACCGCACCAAGCTTGCCGACGCCGATTCGATGCTGGTGAGCGGCCCGCAGGTCGGCGACCAGGTGCCGAGCATGATCTGGAGCGCCGGGCTGCACGGCGCCGGAATCGACGTGTCGGGCATGACCTATCCGGGGCTGCCCTATTTCCACTACGGCACCAACGGCTCGATCGCCTGGGGGCGCACCGCGCTCGCCGGCAGCATCCTCGACATCTATCAGGAGCAGCTGAACCCCAGGAATCCCCACGAATACCGTTTCAAGGGGCGCTGGGTGCCGATGACCAAACGCACCGTAACCATCGCCGTCCGCGGCGAGGAAGCGAAGACGGTCGATCTCTACGCCACCGTCCACGGCCCGGTCATCATGTTCGACGAGAAGAACAACACCGCCTATTCGAAGCGCCGTTCCTGGGCCGGCCACGAAATCGAAACGATGTTCGCCTATTACGATGAAATGAAGGCGCGGAATTTCAACGAGTGGCAGGCGGTGATCGCCCGCAAGTCGAACAACCAGAGCCAGTATTACGCCGACGTCCGCGGCAATATCGGCTATATCCAGGCCGGCCGCTATCCGATCCGGCCCAAGGGCTTCGAAATCCAGCTGCCGACTCCCGGCACCGGTGATCGCGAATGGACCGGCTTCCAGCCCGCCGCCGACAATGCCCGCATGCTGAACCCCAAAAGCGGCTATATCGCCAACTGGAACAACCGGCCGTCGGTCGACGTGCTCAACACCGACACGCTGCTGTGGTCGCACCTCGACCATGTCGACGCCATCACCCGCCAGTTCGACGCCAAGGGCAAGATGACCACCTCCGAAGTGTGGGACATCAACCGCGACGCTGCGCACGCCAGCGAATTCCACGCGCCGTTCGTGCCGCTCATCGAAGCGGCGGTCGCCAACGAGCCGGCCGGCAGCCCGGCGCGCGCCGTCGCCGACGCCATCACCGGCTGGGACGGCCAGGAGCGCGACCCGACCCATTCGGGCCATTATTCGTCGCCGGGGGTCGCCGCCTATTACCAGTGGCTGGAAACCGCGCTCACCCGCTTTTTCGAGCGCGACCTTCCCGAACAATATCTGGGTGGCTGCCAGCCGCGGCGGTCGGCGCTCAACTGCCCGTGGGGGCAGCCGCTCGGCGCCCGCGTGCTCTATTTCGCGCTGGCGGAGGGGAAGGACGGCAGCCTCACTCCGCCCTATGATTTCCTGCACGGCACCCAGCCCGCCGAATTCATCCGCGCGACGCTGGCCGAGGCGGCGCGGACTCTCGGCGCGCGTTACGGCGCCGAACCGGACAAGTGGCTGCTGGAAACCCGGCCGAAAACCTGGCGGACGCTCAGCCCGATGGGCGTGCCGTGGAGCAGCCCCGACGAGGAAATCCAGTTCCGCCCCAACCAGAAGCGCGGCACCATGGCGGCCATGTATGTGTTCAAGGACGGCAAGGTGACGATGTGCGAAGCGATCCCGCCGGGACAGAGCGGCTTCATCGCCCCCGACGGCACCCCCGACCCCCACTATCGCGACCAGCAGGATCTCTACACCGGCTTCGGCTGCAAGAACCGCCCGGTCACCGAAGCCGAGATCGAAGCAGCCACGGTCAGCCGGAAGGAATTGAGCTATTGATCGGAGCATTTCTTGCGGTGCTCGACAACAGTTTCAGTGAAAGCGCGGCGGCACGGGCAATTTCCCGGATGTTGCCGCCGGCGCTGCCGCCTCCGGCCGGAAAAAGAGATCGCGAAGACTGTCACACCTCTACATTGACAGTAGAAGCCGGCCGGAATACCTCTATGATGCTATGCATATACGCATTACCCTTTCCCAGCTGGAAGCGTTCCTGAAACTCGACGCCACGGCAAGCTTCAGGAAAGCGGCGCTTGAACTCGGTGTTTCCCAGCCGGCCTTCAGCCGCACCATCCAGCGCATCGAGGAGAGGATCGGTGCCCGGCTGTTCGACCGCGACACCCGGCATGTGCGCCTGACGCCGGCGGGCGAGCGGCTGCGGACGATCGCGGTGCGGCTGCTGAAAGACTATGAGGATTCCTTCAGCGACTTCGAAGCCTATGTCAGCGGCCGCGCCGGCCTGGTGCGCGTGGCGGCGCTGCCCTCGGTGGCGGCGACGCTGCTGCCGGCGGTGGTGCGCCGCTTCCGGCAGAGCCATCCGGGCGTCGAGGTCGAGATCTGGGAGGATGTCGGCACGCCGGTGCATCGAATGGTGGAAGACGGCGAAGTGGACATCGGCATCGCGCCGCCGCCGACCGGAAGGCACGGCCTCAACTTCCGCCCGGTCTATCAGGACCGCCTGGTCCTGGCCTGTCGCAACGACGATGTGCTGGCGGCAAGCGAACGGCACGACTGGACCATCTTCCGCGAACGGCCGTTCATCGCCATGTCGACCGACACCGGACTGCGCAGCCTGATCGACCAGGCCTTCGCCGCCGCCGATGTGGTGGTGGCGCCGCTGTTCAACTGCCGGCAGCCGGCGACGGTCGGCGCGCTGGTGATGGCTTCCCAGGGCATCAGCGTGCTGACGCGGCTGACCGTGGAACAGATCCGCACCCCCGAACTGGCCTGGCGCCTGCTCGACGCGCCGGAAATGTCGCGGCCGATCGGGCTGGTCAACTGCGCGGCGCGGTCGCTTCTGAGCCCGGCGCGCGATTTCATGCGCGACGTGGCGCTGGAAGCGAGGACGTTCGCGCTGGCCTGAAACGGCCCTTCCCGCCGTAATGCCGGCCGCAATACCGGCCGCAATACCGGCCGTAGGTATCAACCTATCAGCTAAATGTCATTGCCACTCTTCCTGGGATGGGAATACTCTTTCTCAACGGTTTCTTTTACAGGTCAACTGCAAAGATCGCGCTCAATAGTGCATTACGAAAGTAATGCTCGATAGTAGCGAAGAAGGGGGGAGAGAAATGGTCCGCCATTCCATCGAACACAATATTTTCCTGCGGCTGCTTTCGGTCAGTTCCCTTGCGCTTGCCGTCACGCTGGCGGCCGCCCCCGCCGCCGCGCAGAGCGGCGCCGAAACGGCAGCGCCCGAAGCCATCATCACCGTCACCGGAACCCGCATCGTCCGCGACGGCTACAACGCGCCGACCCCGGTCACCGTCTTCAGTGAAGAGGATCTGGCCCGCGCCGGGCAAAGCAATGTGTTCGAAGCGGTGAACCAGCTGCCATCACTGGCCGGCAGCAATTCCACCTCTACTTTCGGCACCACGCAAAGCACCGGCACCGGCGGCCTCAGCACCCTCAACCTGCGCGGCCTCGGCACCAACCGCACGCTGACCCTGCTCGACGGCCAGCGCGTCGTCAGCGCCCTCAACAGCGGCGTCACCGATGCCGGCGCCTTCCCGCAGGCGCTGGTGCAGCGGGTCGACATCGTCACCGGCGGCGCCTCGGCCTCCTGGGGGTCGGATGCCGTCGCCGGCGTCGTCAACTATGTGCTCAACAACGACTATGTCGGCCTGAAGGGCAACATCAACGGCGGCGTAACCACCTACGGCGACGACAAGCAATATTCGATTTCGCTCACCGCCGGCACCCGATTCGCCGACGAGCGCGGCCATTTCGTCATCAGCGGCGAATATCAGGACAATGACGGCATCGTCCAGGGTATCGGCGGCCGCGACTGGCACGACGGCACCAAGGTGCTGAAGCGCACCATCGAAACCACGCCGGCGGGCGAGCCGCAATATATCGTCGCCCCGCGCGTGGTCGACAGCCGGCTGGCGCCGGGCGGGATCATCACCGCCGGCCCGCTGCGCGGCATCGCCTTCGGCCCCGGCGGCGCGCCCTACAATTTCCAGTATGGAACGATCGTCGGCGTCGACATGACCGGCGGCGAGCAGACCGGCGACATCGCCAACAATTCCAACCTCGATTCATCGCAGCGCCGGCAGACCGTCTACAGCCGCCTCGCCTACGACGTCACCGACGACGTCACCCTCTGGGGCAGCTTCAACTATGGCGGCGTGCTGACCACCGCCCACTCCTATCCCGGCCAGTATCGGACCGGCACGCTCACCATTCAGTGCGGCAACGCCGCCGGCGGCGCCAACCCGTTCCTGCCGGCCGCCGTCAACCAGTCCTGCATCGACAACGGCATCACCAGCTTCGCCATGGGCAGCTACATCGCCGACCTGCCCGACACCATCGCCGTCAACGAGCGCAACATGCACCGCTTCGCCATCGGCCTCGACGGCAGCCTCGACCTGTTCGGCCGGCCGTGGCAGTTCAACGCCTACGGCGCCATCGGCAAGACCTATACCAAGTCGGTGATCGAGAACAACACGCTGAACCGGCTGCTGCTGGCGGCGATCGACGCCGTGCCCGGCCCGAACGGCACCACCGTCTGCCGCTCCGACGAGGCGCGCGCCGCCGGCTGCGTGCCGCTCAACATCATCGGCACCGGGGTCGCCTCGGCGGCGGCGATCGACTGGATCCGCGGCGAACCCTGGCTGAAGACCTGGTTGCAGCAGGACGTGGCCGCCGCCAACATCTCCGGCGAGCCGTTCGACGGCTGGGCCGGCCCGATCTCGGTGGCGCTCGGCGTCGAATATCGGCGGGAATCCTTCCACCAGGAAGCCGATGCCTTCTCCACCGGCAACGGCGGCAACGACCTGCTGGCGCCCGGCGGCAACAACTGGTTCACCGGCAATTTCCGCCCGTCGAGCGGCGCCTTCCACGTCTGGGAAGGCTATCTCGAAACGGTGCTGCCGGTGTTCGACAGCAACCAACTCGGCAAGGCGGAGTTGAGCGGCGCCGTCCGCGCCACCAACTACAGCCAGGCCGGCTATGTCACCACCTGGAAGGTGGGCGGCACTTGGGAAACGCCGCTGGATGGCCTGCGGCTGCGCAGCATCGTCTCGCGCGATATCCGCGCCCCCAACCTCGCCGAACTGTTCCGGGCGCCCTCCAACCTGTTCTCGTCGTTCATCGACTTTTCCGGGGCGTACGCCGGCCAGCGCTACGACGTCAACCAGGCGACGATGTCCAACCTCAACCTCCGCCCGGAAAAATCCAGCACCTTCGAAGTCGGCGCCGTCTACCAGCCGGAATGGCTGCCGGGCCTCAGCGCCTCGGTCGATTTCTACCGGATCAAGGTGACCGACGCCATCAGCACCCTCTCCGGCGGCATCCAGCAGGTCGCCGACCTCTGCCAGGAAGGCTATCAGGATCTCTGCTCCGCCATCACCCGCGACGGCAGCGGCCGGGCCACGGAAATCAGCCTGACGCCGAT
>CAYYGQ010000122.1:0-5670 GCA_964471485.1 uncultured Sandaracinobacter sp.
AACCGGCGTGCAAGGATTTGCAGTCCTCTGCGTAACCACTCCGCCATCGGGCCTCGATTGCGTGGGCCGCCGTCTAGCAGGGCGCGCGGGATGTGCAAAGCCCCGTCAGCAACCCGGCGGCAACCCGTCAGCAACCCCCGTCAGCAACCCGGCACCGGCGGCGGCGCGCTATTGTCTACCAGTAGCGGATCGCCCAGATATGGAGCGCCAGAAACAGCAGAACCAGCGCCCAGAGGCCGAGGATCAGCAGGGCGCCGAGACGGCTGACCGGGCGTTCGGCGGCCCGCTCGGCTTCGGCGCGGAACTCGGCCAGCAGCGGTTCTGGAACCAGCAGGCGGGCGACCATCAGGCCGATGGGCACCAGAATCAGTTCGTCGAGAAAGCCGAGCAGCGGCACGAAATCGGGGATGAGGTCGATCGGCGATAGCACATAGGCGGCGATCAGGCCGCCCAGCAGTTTGGCGGCGAACGGCGTGCGCGGGTCGCGCGCTGCAATCCACAGCGTATGGGCGTCGCGGCGCAGGCGGTGCGAAACCCGTTTCGTCCATTCGAGGATGGGCATGTTTCGCCTCTAGACGGCCGGCGGCGGCCACGCCAGAGGTTGCACTCCCCGGCCGGGATTCTATGAAGCGGTGTCGCTTCTTCAGGAGATTCCCGTGACCGCCATCGTCGATCTTGCCGCCCGTGAAATCCTCGACAGCCGGGGCAACCCCACCATCGAGGTGGATTGCCTGCTGGAAGACGGCAGCATGGGCCGCGCCGCCGTGCCCTCCGGCGCCTCGACCGGCGCCCATGAAGCGGTCGAGAAGCGCGACGGCGACCAGGGACGCTATCTGGGCAAGGGCGTGCTGGAGGCGGTGGCCGGTGTCCACCACGAGATTTCCGACCTGCTGGTCGGCCTGGAAGCGGAAGAGCAGGAGGAAATCGACGCGGCGATGCGCGCGCTCGACGGCACGCCCAACAAGGAGCGGCTGGGCGCCAACGCCATTCTCGGTGTCAGCCTCGCCGTCGCCAGGGCGGCGGCGGAGGCGCGCGGCTTGCCGCTTTACCGCTATGTCGGCGGCACGGCGGCGCGCGTGCTGCCGGTGCCGATGATGAACATTGTGAACGGCGGGGCGCATGCCGACAACCCGATCGACTTCCAGGAATTCATGATCATGCCGGTGGGCGCCCCGACCTTCTCGGACGCGCTGCGCTGGGGGGCGGAAATCTTCCACACGCTGAAGGGCGAGCTGCACGGTCGCGGCCTGTCCACCTCGGTCGGCGACGAAGGCGGCTTCGCCCCCGCGCTCAGCAGCACGACGGATGCGCTGGACATCATCCTGCGCTCGGTGGAAAAGGCGGGCTTCAAGGCCGGCTCGGACGTCATGCTGGCGCTCGACTGCGCTTCGACCGAGTTTTTCCGCGACGGCCAGTATCGGATGGAAGGCGAGGGTAAAACGCTTTCCGGCGAGGAGATGGCCGGTTTTCTGGCGAAACTGGCGCGGGACTATCCGATCCTTTCGATCGAGGACGGCATGGCCGAAGACGACTGGGCCGGCTGGAAGGCGCTGACCGACCTGCTGGGCGCAACGACGCAACTGGTGGGGGACGATCTCTTCGTCACCAACCCGGAACGGCTGCACCGGGGAATCACGCAAGGGGTGGCGAACTCGATTCTGGTGAAGGTGAACCAGATCGGCACGCTTTCGGAAACGCTGGAAGCCGTCAACATGGCGCATCGCGCCCGCTATACGGCGGTGATGAGCCACCGTTCCGGCGAGACCGAGGATTCGACCATCGCCGATCTCGCTGTCGCCACCAATTGCGGGCAGATCAAGACCGGCTCGCTGTCGCGCTCGGACCGGCTGGCGAAATACAACCAGTTGCTGAGGATCGAGGCGGAACTGGGCGACACCGCCATCTATGCCGGGCGGAGCATCCTGCGGAACTGAAGGCCCCTTTTTCCCGCTCTGAGGCCGAAATGGCCCGGAATGTGCTGTTGCCGCGCTGTCGCCCCTTGACGGCGCGGCCGCCCTTGTGATTCTGAGGGCCATGCAGTCTGTCGCCTATCTCGGTCTGATGAAGCGGGCGCTTCTGCCGGCGGGCTGCCTGCTGGTGATCGGCTATTTTGGCGCCCACGCGCTGTTCGGGCCGTCCGGCTACCTGGCGCTCGACGAGATTCGCCGCCAGCAGGCCGAACTGCAACAGCAGAAGGCGGCGCTCGAATCGCGGCGCGACCTGCTGCAACGCGACCTTCGTCTGCTCGATCCGAAGGGCGTCGATCCAGACTATGCGGACGAACTGGTGCGCCGGCATCTGGGGGTGGTCCGCCCCGATGAAGTGATCGTGCCGTTGGGACCGCAGGCCGCCCGCTAGCGGATTCTTGCCGACGGACGGTTGAAACTTGGAGCGCTCCGGCTACTAAGAAAGCAACAGGTGGTGCCGGAGAGGTCTCCGGCTCGGCCACCGGCGCAGACCCGGAGGGGAGATATTTTGGTAAAGGCAAGTGCAAAGGCACCGGCGGCAGCGGCGGGAACGAAGGCGCCGGGGCGCCCGGCCGCGAACAAGGCCGCGAGCAAGAGCGCCGCGGACAGGAAAGCCGTGGAAAAGAAAGGCGTTGGCAAGAGCGCCGGCGTTCCGGGCAAGCAGGGCAACATCGGCCGCTATGCGCCGGGCAAGGAAGAATATCGCGACTTCTACCACACCATGCTGCTGATCCGCCGATTCGAGGAAAAGGCCGGCCAGCTTTACGGCATGGGCCTGATCGGCGGCTTCTGCCACCTCTATATCGGCCAGGAAGCAGTGGTGACCGGGCTGCAAACGGCGATCACCCCCGGAAAGGACAGCGTCGTCACCGGCTATCGCGACCATGGCCACATGATCGCCTGCCATATCGACCCCAAGGTGATCATGGCCGAACTGACCGGGCGCGATTCCGGGATCAGCCGCGGCAAGGGCGGCTCGATGCACATGTTTTCGGTCGATCACGGCTTTTACGGCGGCCACGGCATCGTCGCGGCGCAGGTGCCGATCGGCGCCGGCCTTGGCTTCGCCCACAAATACCGGGGCGACGGCGGCGTCGCGCTTACCTATTTCGGCGACGGCGCCGCCAACCAGGGCCAGGTCTATGAAAGCTTCAACATGGCCGCGCTCTGGAAGCTGCCGGTGATCTTCGTCATCGAGAACAACCAGTATGCCATGGGCACGGCGCTGACCCGCTCCACCGCCGACCAGGAACTCTATCGTCGCGGCGAAAGCTTCGGTGTCCAGGGTGTGCAGGTGGACGGCATGGACGTGCTGGCGGTGCGCGCCGCCGCCAACATGGCGCTCGATCATGTGCGCGCCGGCAACGGCCCCATTCTTCTGGAGATGATGACCTACCGCTATCGCGGCCACTCGATGTCGGACCCGGCGAAATACCGCACGCGGGAAGAAGTGCAGAATATCCGCGAGACGCGCGACCCCATCGAGCACGCCAAAAAGGAATTGCAGGAACTGGGCTTTGCCGACGAGGCATGGCTGAAGGAAATCGACAAACAGGTGAAGGCGCAGGTGGCGGAAGCGGCCGACTATGCGGAAAAAGCCCCGCTGCCCGACGCTGCCGAACTCTACACGGATATTCTGGTCGGGAGCTACTGATGGAGATCAAACTGCCGGCCATGTCGCCGACCATGGAAGAGGGCACGCTGGCCAACTGGCTGGTGAAACCGGGCGACCAGGTGAAGCCAGGCGATGTCATCGCCGAGATCGAGACCGACAAGGCGACCATGGAACTGGAAGCCGACGAGGAAGGAACCGTCGTCAGCATCGAAGTGCCGGCCGGCTCGGACGGCGTGAAGGTGGGGACGCTGATTGCCGTCATCGCCGTCGATGGCGAGGAAGAGGCGGCGCGCCCGGCCGCCCCGGCGCCAGCAGCCGCGCAGCCGGAACCGGCCCCGGCGCCAGCCCAGCAGGCCCCGGCCCCAACCCCGGCGAAGGCAGAGCCAGCCCCGGCGCGGCTTGCCGCGGCGACGCAGGCGGTGTTCTCCGGCCCGACGAAAAAACAGACCATCCGCGAAGCGCTCCGCGACGCCATGGCCGAGGAAATGCGCGCCGACGACACGGTCTTCGTCATGGGCGAGGAGGTCGCCGAATATCAGGGCGCCTACAAGGTGACGCAGGGCCTTCTCGACGAGTTCGGCGCGAAACGCGTCGTCGATACGCCGATCACCGAGCATGGCTTCGCCGGGCTTGGCGTCGGCGCCGCCATGGGCGGGTTGAAGCCGATCGTCGAATTCATGACCTTCAACTTCGCCATGCAGGCGATCGACCAGATCATCAATTCGGCGGCCAAGACCCATTATATGTCGGGCGGGCAGATGCGCTGCCCGATGGTGTTTCGCGGGCCGAACGGCGCGGCGTCGCGCGTCGCCGCCCAGCACAGCCAGAATTATGCTTCCTGGTATGCCCATGTGCCCGGTCTCATCGTCATTTCGCCCTACGACGCCGCCGATTCGAAGGGCCTGCTGAAAAGCGCCATCCGCTCGCCCGATCCGGTGGTGTTCCTGGAAAACGAGCTGCTTTACGGACAGAGCTTCGACGTGCCGGAAGGCGAGCATGTGGTGCCGATCGGCAAGGCCCGCCTCTACCGCGAGGGCAGGGACGTGACGCTGGTTTCCTATTCGATAGGCGTTGGCGTCGCGCTTGAAGCCGCCGGGCAACTGGCGGCCGAAGGGGTGGAATGCGAAGTGCTTGACCTGCGGACCATCCGCCCGCTCGACGAGGCGGCGATTCTGGCGTCGCTGGCCAAGACCAACCGCATGGTGGTGGTGGAGGAGGGCTGGCCGACGTGCAGCGTATCGAGCGAAGTGATCGCCATCGCCATGGAAAAAGGCTTCGACGATCTCGACGCCCCCGTCCTTCGCGTCACCAACAAGGACGTGCCGCTGCCCTATGCCGACAATCTGGAAAAAGCGGCGCTGGTGAACGCCGCCGACGTGGTTGCGGCGGTTCGCACCATCATCTGAGGAGAAAGCGATGGCTATCGACATCACCATGCCGGCGCTGTCCCCGACGATGGAGTCGGGGACGCTGGCCAAATGGCATGTGAAACCCGGCGACGAAGTGCATTCGGGCGACCTGATCGCCGAAATCGAAACCGACAAGGCGACGATGGAGGTGGAAGCGGTCGACGAGGGGACGGTGCTGGAAATCCTCGTCGCCGAAGGCACCGAGGATGTGCCGGTGAACGCCGTGATCGCCCGCCTGAAGGGCGACGGCGAGGAAGCGGCGCCGGCGGCGCCGGCGGTTAAGGCGCCCGCCGGGGAAACGCCCGCCGCGCCCGCCGCCGAGGCGAAGCCGGTGCCTGCACCCGCCCCGGCGCCCGCCCCCGCTGCTTCCACGCCGGCGAAATCCGGCGGCCGCCACATCGCTAGCCCGCTGGCGCGGCGCATCGCCAAGCAGCTTGGCGTCGATCTTGGCGCGCTGAAGGGCAGCGGCCCGCACGGCCGCATCGTCAGGGCCGATGTCGAGGCCGCCGCGAAGGCCCCCGCAGAGACCCCCGCAGCGGCCCCCGCCGCCGCCGCTGCTGTCGCGCCGCCGGCTCCAGCCGCCGCCCCTGGAACGGCGGCGTTGCCGGCGACCGAGGTGCCTTACGAAGACGTGAAGCTGTCCAACATGCGCAAGACCATCGCGCGGCGGCTTTCCGAA
>CAYYGQ010000122.1:5680-6457 GCA_964471485.1 uncultured Sandaracinobacter sp.
GCGCGACATCCCGCACTATTATCTCACCGTCGACATTCGCCTCGACGCGCTGCTGAAGCTTCGCGGCGAACTCAACCATGCGCTGGAGCCGCAGCGGGTGCGGCTTTCGGTGAACGACATGCTGGTGAAGGCGCTGGGCCTCGCCCTGTTGCAGGTGCCGGACGCCAATGTCAGCTTCGGCGGCGACGTGCTGCGCCGCTACAGCCGCGCCGACGTGTCGGTTGCCGTCGCCATTCCGGGCGGCCTCATCACCCCGGTCATCCGCGACGCCGGCAACAAGCGCTTAAGCCGCATCGCCGCCGACATGAAGGATCTGGCCGGCCGCGCCAAGGAAGGCAAGTTGCAGCCGGCGGAATACACCGGCGGCACCGCCAGCCTGTCCAACCTCGGCATGTTCGGGGTGAAGCAGTTCGATGCCGTCATCAACCCGCCGGAAGGGCTGATCGTCGCCGTCGGCGCCGGGGAAAAACGCCCCTATGTGGTGGACGGCGCGCTGGCCATCGCCACGGTGATGTCGGCCACCGGCAGCTTCGACCACCGCGCCATCGACGGCGCCGTCGGCGCGCAACTGCTGGCCGCCTTCAGGGAACTGGTGGAAAACCCGCTTGGAATGCTGGCCTGAGCCGCTGGAGAATAATATGAGCGAGCAATTCGACCTCATCATCATCGGCTCGGGACCGGGCGGCTATGTGGCGGCCATCCGCGCCGCGCAACTGGGCCAGTCGGTCGCCATCGTCGAGCGCGAACGGCTGGGCGGCATCTGCCTCAATTGGGGCT
>CAYYGQ010000123.1:0-6426 GCA_964471485.1 uncultured Sandaracinobacter sp.
TGGCCGATTTCGGGCTGATGTGCACCATGTTGATCGCCAGCATGGCGTCGGCGCGGGCCAGCGGCCAGCGCTCGGGGATGGTGGCGTCGAGGTCGAGCGCCGGGCGGACGTTGCCGAGACCGGCGCCCACCACCCGCGCGTCGGTGGCGCGGCGGGCTTGCGCCATCGGGTCGCTCGGCTGCCAGAGAAGGCCGGGCAGATGCTCGGCGAAATGCACCACATGCTCGCCGCCGCCGCTGGCCAGTTCCAGCACCAGGCCCTGCTCTGGCAGCATGGCGCGCAGCAGGGCAAGAATCGGATCGCGGTTGCGAAGCGCGGCAGGCGACGAGGGCAGGGCCACCGGCTCAGTGGCCACGATTGCGAAACCGGGCGAGACCGTCCTCGATGACGCGGGCGATATCGGCCCGTTCGGACGGCGACAGGAAACTGCCCAGCGGCAGGCGGTCGCCGCGCGATTTCAGCCACAGCCGGTTTTCATATTTGCCGAGATCCTCCAGCTCGACCTTGGTCCACCAGGCTTCGAGGAGGCGGCGGCGGATGGCGCCGTGGGGGGCGATGCGGATATATTCGAGGCCGTCGGCATCGAGGCGCAGATGCTCGGACTGGCGGCCCGAGCGTTTCGATTCGCGCAGCGCCCAGGCCAGCAGGGCAAGATCGAGCGCCATGAACGGCAGGATCGGCCAGGCGCCCAGAAACAGCAGCCGGGCGCCGAGCACGAGAAAGGTGGCGGCGACGCCGGCGAGGACGAGCCACAGCTGCTTTGGCTGCAACGGCCGGCTGGGGCGCAGTTCGAGATCGAAGATCGCGGGCTTGCGGCGAGGCATGGCCACAGCCTAGCACAAAGCATGGCCCAGAAAAAACCCGCCAGAATGCCCACTGCAAAGCCCGCCGGACAACCCGCGCCCGCCGGCGGGCGCCCGGCGCGGCTGTCGAAGGACGAGGCGGCGGAGCTGTTCGACATTCTTGGGGCGGCCAACCCCGACCCCCGAACCGAGCTTCGTTACCGCAACGCCTATACGCTGCTGGTGGCGGTGGTGCTTTCGGCGCAGGCGACCGACGCCGGGGTGAACCGGGCGACCGAGGCTTTGTTCGCGCAGGTGCGCGACCCGCGGGCGATGCTGGCGCTTGGCCTTGACGGGCTGAAGCAGCATATCAGGACCATTGGTCTCTTCAACAGCAAGGCGGCGAACATCATCCGGCTTTCGGAGCAGTTGCTGGAGCACCACGGCGGCGAGGTGCCGGCGACCGAGAAGGAACTGGTGGCGCTGGCCGGGGTCGGCCGCAAGACGGCGAATGTGGTGCTGAACGAGATTTTCGGCCAGCCGACCCTGGCCGTCGACACCCATGTGTTCCGCGTCGCCCGCCGCACCGGGCTTTCGGCCGGCAAGACCCCCGACGCCGTCGAGCGCGACCTGCTGCCGCTGGTGCCGCCGCGCTGGGGGCGGCAGGCGCACCATCTGCTGATTTTGCACGGCCGCTATCTGTGCAAGGCGCGCGTGCCGGAATGCTGGCGCTGCCCCATTGCCGGCCTTTGCCGTTACCAGCCGAAAACGCCGCACCCATAGCCCCGGCAACAGAGAGGAGAGGATGCGCGCGCCGTTAATCCAGCGCAGGCTTGCCCCGCCCGCCCTTGACATCGGCGCGGCGCTTCTTGGCGTCGAGGCGACGGGTTTTCGAGCCAAGGGTCGGCCGCGTTTTCTTGCGCGGCTTTGGCGCCGTCGCGGCGCGCGCCAGCAGATCGAGAAGGCGGTTCACCGCATCCTCGCGGTTGGCGGCCTGGGTGCGGAAGCGCTCGGCCAGCAGTACGATTTCGCCGGCAAGGTTGAGGCGCGCGCCGGCCAGGCGCGCCGCCCGCGCCTTCACCGCCGGCGGCAGCGACGGCGACGACCGCAAGGAAAAGCGCAGCTCGACCGCCGTCGACACCTTGTTGACATTCTGCCCGCCCGGCCCCGAGGCGCGGACGAAGCGCAACTGAATCTCGTCGTCGTCGATGGCAAGGCCGGGGGCGAAGGCAAGCGCTTCGCTCATCGACGCCATCCGCCGACAGCGCTGCGAATGGCGATGGCCGGACCGGGAAAACCGTGCATGAACGGCTGCTAGCACGGGGAAAGCGCCTTGGCACCCATGCGCGCCTTGCTTATGGAGCATGGCAGGGAAAATGAAAGAAATCTCCTCTCCGATGCCCGCGACATTCGCATCCTGGCCGGGATTCCAGTGGGAAGATCCGCTGCCGCCGCAAATGGAACCGGCTTCCGCAAGGAAAAGGCCGCGCGCCGGCGAGCCTCTGGCGCGGGCCGGGATTCCCGCCCGCCGATGACCAGGGTGCTGGCCATTTCGTCGACCGGCGGCCACTGGGTGCAACTGCTGCGGCTGCTGCCGGCCTTCGACGGCTGCGAGGTGCATTTCGCGACTTCCACCAATGATTTCCGCGAGGATGCGCGCAAACTGTCGGAAGCGCGCGGGCAGAAATTCGGCGGCTATCATGTCTTCACCGACGCCAACCGCTGGCAGAAACTGCGGCTGTTGAAGCAGTTGCTGGAAGTGGCGATGATCCTGCTGAAGGCGCGCCCCGATGTCATCGTCACCACCGGGGCGTCGGTCGGCTATTTCGCCCTTCGCCTCGGGCGGATGCGGCGCATCCGCACCTGCTGGGTGGACAGCATCGCCAACGCCGAGGAACTGTCGCTTTCGGGAAAGCTCGCCGGTCCCTACGCCGACCTCTACCTCACCCAATGGCCGGACCTCGCCCGGCCCGGCGGGCCGCACCATCGGGGGGCGGTGCTTTGATTTTCCTTTCCGTCGGCACCCAGGAGCCGTTCGACCGGCTGGCGAAAGCGGTGGACCAGTGGGCGGCCGCGCACGACCAGCCGGTGTTCGGGCAACTGGGGGCGATGAAGCCCGACAGCTATCGGCCGGCGCATTATGAATGGTGCGAATTTCTCTCTGGCGGCGCCTATCTCGAAAAGCTGAAGGCCAGCCGGCTGATCGTCGCCCATGTCGGCATGGGGTCGATCATCACCGCGCTGACCCATGGCAAACCCCTCGTCATGCTGGCCAGGCGCGCTTCCCTCGGCGAGCACCGCAACGAGCACCAGTTGGCCACGGCCGAGCGCTTTCGCGGCCGCCCCGGCCTGCATATCGCCGCCGACGAAGGCGATGTCGGCGCGCGGATCGATAGGGTGCTGGGCGCGGCGGCCGGCAAGGGCGGCGGCCTGCCGCCCCACGCCGCCCCGGAACTGCTGGCCGCCCTTCGCGATTTCATCGGCGGCACCTGACATGCCGGCGCTGCCCTTGCTGTTGCCCTTCCTGTTGCTCGGCTATCTGCTCGGCTCCATCCCCTTCGGCCTGCTGCTGACGAGGGCGTGCGGCGGCGGCGACATCCGCGCCGTCGGTTCGGGCAATATCGGCGCCACCAACGTGCTTCGCACCGGCAAAAAGGGCGTGGCGGCGGCGACGCTGCTGCTCGACGCCGGCAAGGGGGCGCTGGCCGTGCTGCTGGCGGCGCATTTCGGCGACGGCTTTACCGCCTCTCTGGCGGCGGTGGGCGCCTTTGCCGGCCATGTCCATCCCATCTGGCTGCGCTTTCACGGCGGCAAGGGGGTGGCGACGCTGCTTGGCATTTCGCTCGCCTTCTCGCCCTGGGGCGGGCTTGGCTTCGGCCTCACCTGGCTGCTGGTGGCGGTCGTCAGCCGCATTTCGTCCCTTGGCGGCATGTTGGGCGGCTTTGGCGGCGCGCTGGCGCTGTGGCTGGCGGGCCAGCCGCTGCCGGCGGCAACCGTCGCCCTGCTGGCGCTCTGGGTGTTGTGGACGCACCGCGCCAACATTGCCCGTCTTCGCGCCGGCACCGAGCCACGGATCGGCCGGTGACGTTGTCGGAAAACGAGCGCCTGGCCCGAATCCGTCTGGCGCGCACCAATGGCATCGGCCCGGTCGGTTTTTCGCAACTGCTGGCCGAGCATGAAACGGCCCTTGCCGCCTGCGCCGCGCTGCTGGAGCGGGGGCGCAACCTGTGCCCGGAAGCCGTGGTGGAGGCGGAAATCGCCGCCGTGCGCCGCCTAGGCGCCCGCCACCTGCTGCCGGGCGACGAGGCATATCCGCCGCTTCTGGCCGAACTCGCCGATCCGCCGCCGCTGCTGGTGGCGCTTGGCGATGTGTCTCTGGCCAGGCGCCCGGTGGTGGCGATGGTGGGGGCCAGGAACGCCAGCGCCATGGGGCGGAAACTGGCGCGCACCATGGCGATGGACCTGGGGGCGGCCGGCTTTGTGGTGGCGTCGGGGCTGGCGCGCGGCATCGACGGCGCCGCCCATCTGGGCGCGCTTGCCACCGGCACCATCGGCTGTGTCGCCGGCGGCGTCGAAATCGCCTATCCGCCGGAACACGCCGAATTGCAGGGGAAAATCGCCGAGACCGGGCTGTTGTTGTCGGAACTGCCGCCCGGAACCGAGCCGCAGGCGCGCCATTTTCCGCGCCGCAACCGCCTCATTGCCGGCGTTGCCCGCGGGCTGGTGGTGATCGAGGCCGCCAATGGCTCGGGCAGCATGATCACCGCGCGCCTGGCGGCCGAGGCCGGCCGCGAAGTGATGGCCGTTCCCGGCCACCCGGCCGATCCGCGCTCGAAAGGCGGCAACCGGCTGATCCGCGACGGCGCGACGCTGGTGGAATCGGCCGAGGATGTGCTGGCGGCGCTGTCGCCGTTCGCGCTGTTCGGGGAGGCATCGCCGCGCCCGCGCCAATCGCGGCCGGCGGCCGCCGCGCCCCGATTGCGGCCAAAGCCGGTCGGGCAACGGGTGGAGCCGCGCGGCGACGGCTTTCTGGCGCTGCTTTCCGTCGAGGGCGTCGCCATCGACGAACTGGTGCGCGGCTCCGGCCTGTCGGCGGCCGAAGTGCAGGCGAAACTGACCGACCTTGAAATCGAAGGCCGGGTGGCGCGCCTTGCCGGCGGCCGGGTGGCGCTCGTCTCCTAGGTTTGGTTTTTCGGCGGCGGGGCGCTATGGCGCGCAAGGTTTGGAGAAAGCGGGTCGTCCATGGATCTTGTCATCGTTGAATCGCCTGCAAAGGCGCGGACGATCGAAACCTATCTTGGCAACGGCGCACGGGTGCTGGCAAGCTTCGGCCATGTCCGCGACCTGCCGGCGTCGGACGGCAGCGTCGACCCGGATCATGATTTCGCCATGCGCTGGGAAGTCTCGAAAGACCGCGCCAAACAGTTGAAGGCCATCACCGACGCTGCCAGATCGGCCAACCGGGTGATCCTCGCCACCGACCCCGACCGCGAGGGCGAAGCGATTTCCTGGCATTTGTCGGAACTGCTGAAGGCAAAGAAGATCCACCCCGAAGGCGGCATTGCCCGCATCACCTTCAACGCCATCACCAAGGCGGCGGTGCAGCAGGCCATGGCCCACCCGCGCGCCGTCGACCAGCCGCTGGTCGATGCGTATCTGGCGCGCCGCGCCCTTGATTATCTGGTGGGCTTCACGCTGTCGCCGGTGCTGTGGCGCAAGCTTCCCGGCGCGAAGTCGGCCGGCCGCGTGCAGTCGGTCGCGCTGCGCCTGATTGTCGAGCGCGAGCGCCAGATCGAAGCCTTCACCCCGCGCGAATACTGGTCGGTGACGGCGCTGCTGAAAGGCGCCGGCGGCCATGGCTTCAAGGCCCGCCTCACCATGCTCGACGGCCGGAAGCTCGACAAGTTCGCGCTGGCCGACGAAGCGGCGGCCAAGGCCGCGAAAGCGACGGTGGAGGCCGGGCGCTTTGCCGTTTCCGCGGTCGATGTGAAGAATGTGGCGCGCCACCCGGCGCCGCCCTTCACCACCTCCACCCTGCAACAGGAAGCGTCGAGGAAGCTCGGCTTCGGCGCCCAGCAGACCATGCGGACGGCGCAGGCCCTCTACGAGGCCGGGCACATCACCTATATGCGGACGGATGGCGTGTCGATGGACGGCGCCGCCGTCAACCGCGCCCGCGACATGGTGATGGAACGCTATGGCCGCGACTATGTGCCGGAAAGCCCGCGCCATTATTCAGCGAAGGCCAAGAACGCCCAGGAAGCGCACGAAGCCATCCGCCCCACCGACTTCGCGAAAACCGGCCGCGCCCTCCACCTCTCGGACGCCGGACTCCGCCTTTATGACCTCATCTGGACCAGGGCGGTGGCCTCGCAGATGGCGTCGGCGCAGCTTGAACGCACCACGGTCGATCTGCTGGCGGCGGACGGCAAAACCGGCCTTCGCGCCAGCGGCACCGTTATTGCCTTTCCGGGCTTTCTTGCCCTTTACACCGAGGGGCAGGACGATGCGCTCGACGACGAGGACGGCGAGCGGCTGCCGAAGCTGGCCGTCGGCGACCAGCCTGTGACCGACCAGGTGGAGGCGGCGCAGCATTTCACCCAGCCGCCGCCGCGCTATTCGGAAGCGAGCCTGGTGAAGCGCA